>JAGNTI010000161.1 GCA_017987615.1 Sediminibacterium sp.
TTAAAAAACAGGACGGCTCTATGGTAACACTAGAAGCGGATGTTGTTTTAAGTGCTGTTGGTGTTGTTGCTAATATTGAAAATCTTGGTTTAGAAGAAGCAGGTGTTAAAGTAGATAAAGGAAGAGTCATTGTAGACAAATACCAACAAACATCTGTGGCTGGTGTGTATGCAATTGGTGATTGTTCTCCTGGTCAAGCACTTGCACACGTGGCTGCTAAAGAAGGCATCAATGCTGCAGAGCATATGGCATATTTAGAGAAAAAACACCACCATTTACCTGATCCTATCGACTATAACAACATTCCAGGTTGTACCTATTGTACGCCAGAAATTTCAAGTGTTGGTTACACCGAAAAAGCAGCTAAAGAAGCTGGATACGAAATTAAAGTTGGTAAATTCCCATTTGTAGCAAGCGGAAAGGCAAGTGCAGCAGGCGCTACAGAAGGTTTTGTAAAAGTAATTTATGATGCAAAATATGGTGAGTTTTTAGGTTGCCATATGATTGGTATGAATGTTACTGAAATGATTGCAGAAGCGGTTGTTGCACGTAAATTAGAAACCACTGCACATGAAATCTTAAACGCTATTCACCCGCACCCAACTATGAGTGAAGGATTAAAAGAAGCTACTGCTGCTGCTTATGGCGAAGCGATAGATATCTAAGATCTAATCAAATAATAAGTGTAAGGTCGCAAGAAATTGTGGCCTTATTTTTTTGTAAATACTTTTTGTAAGAGTGCCGATGTTCTTGCCGCAGGGTTGGCTCTAATATCCTTTTCTTGCGTAGCAATTTCTGTATAAATGCCAGATAAAGATTTGTCGGTTACATACCCAACTAAATCTGGATTCATTTTTTTACCTATGAGTGGTATTTTATTGTAGGTGGTTATAATTGTTTCCCAATATTTGGTAGCATTAACTTTATCTAGTGATGTTTTAATAATTGGCGAAAAACTTTGTGCAAGTGCCGCATTTGTTTTTGTTCTTAGATAAGAAGTTGCTGACGTATCGCTTCCTCTTAAAATGTTGATACCATCGGTAATGGTCATTTCTTTAATGGCAGTTGTAAAAATGGGTACGGCTGTTTTGCAAGCGTCTTCGGCGGCACGGTTCATACTCACAATCATATCATCCATGAGTTGATTAAACCCAAGTTTACGTAGGGTCGATTCAATTTTTTGCGCCTCCGGTGGCATGATTATTTTTAAAGCAGCATTTTCTAAAAAACCGCCGGGGCTTGATAGTTTTGCAGTTCCAGTTTGAGCACCTTTTTGAAGTGCTTCTTTAAGTCCACCCGCTATTTCATCGGCACTTAATCCAGACGAAGAAGGGAGCGCCATATTGGACGCTTTTTTTAATATATCTCCAATTTTTTGAGCCTCAACAGTTTGAAAACCTAAAATCGCAGCAATAAAAACTAATTTCTTCATAATAAGGCATTTATAACCCTAAAGATAAGACGGCTTGCGCTCAATATTTGTGAATGTTTTGCTATAGTTAAGCCCTGCTGTCCTTACCTTTGCAGCGCATAATTTAATAGCTTCATGAAATACGAGAAAGAGATAGGTCGACGCAAGAGTTTTGCCATTATATCGCATCCGGATGCGGGTAAAACAACCCTAACAGAAAAGTTTCTGTTATTTGGTGGTGCTATTCAAACTGCTGGTGCCGTTAAAAGCAACAAAATTAAAAAGCATGCTACGTCGGATTTCATGGAAATTGAACGCCAGCGTGGTATATCGGTGGCTACTTCTGTAATGTCATTCGAATACAAAGACTTCCTAATTAATTTATTAGATACACCCGGCCACAAAGACTTTGCGGAAGATACCTACCGCACCCTAAGTGCTGTTGATAGTGTTATATTGGTGATTGATAGTGTAAATGGGGTAGAACCACAAACTCGCCGTTTAATGGAAGTGTGTCGTATGCGCGATACACCGGTTATTGTTTTTATCAATAAAATGGATAGAGACGGTAAATCAAGATTTGATTTATTAGAAGAAATAGAAAACGAATTACACATTTCGTTACACCCTATGACCTGGCCCATTAACAGTGGTAAAGAATTTAAAGGGGTATACAATTTACATGATAAAAATCTTCGCTTATTTACCGGAGGTACAAAGGCCGACGAAGAAGATATAGTGGCCATCGATGATTTACAAGACGCTTTATTAGAAACAAAAGTGGGTAAGCGTGACGCGGATCAATTAAGAGAAGACGTAGAACTTATTGAAGGTGTATATGGTGCATTGGATGCCAATGATTATTTAACTGCTAAAGTAGCGCCCGTATTTTTTGGTAGTGCCGTTAATAATTTTGGTGTGAAAGAAATGCTGGATACTTTTATTAGAATTGCACCAGTGCCGCGCAGTAGAGCAACCTCTAAGCGCCTAGTAGAAGTTGGAGAAGATAAATTTAGTGGCTTTATATTTAAAATACATGCCAACCTAGATCCTAAACATAGAGACCGTATTGCATTTATGCGTGTATGTAGTGGCCGTTTTGAAAGAAACAAATACTACCACCATGTTAGAAATGACAAAGACATGCGCTTTAGCAATCCATATACGTTTTTAGCACGTACCAAAGATGTTATTGATGATGCATACCCTGGTGACGTAGTTGGTTTATTTGATACCGGTAATTTTAAAATAGGAGATACCCTAACAGAAGGTGAAGATTTTTACTTTACAGGTATACCTACTTTTTCGCCAGAAATTTTTAAGGAACTTGTAAATAAAGATCCTTTAAAAACAAAGCAACTCGAAAAAGGCATTAGTCAGTTAACTGACGAAGGGGTGGCTCAGTTGTTTACACAGTTTGGTGGAAATAAAAAAATTATTGGTTGTGTAGGTGATCTACAATTTGAAGTAATTCAGTACAGGCTCTTACAAGAGTATGGTGCTGCCTGCGAATTTAGAACCCTTCCTTTTTATAAAGCATGTTGGCTTACTTCTAATGTAGCTGGCAAGCTTGACGATTTTTTACGTTTCAAACAGCAAAATGCTGCCGAAGACAAAGATGGTAATCCTGTTTACTTAGCACAAAGTGAGTGGTTTTTAAATACAGAAATTACCAATAACCCAGATATTACTTTTCATTTTTCGAGTGAAATTCATAAATAATCCATGAAGTCAAAAACACTACATAAAGACAAGGTTAATATTATTACACTCGGTTGTAGTAAAAATTTAGTGGACAGTGAAGTGCTTAGCGGTCAGCTTAAAGCAAGTGATATTGATGTGGTGCACGAAAACACCAAACTAGATCATAATGTGGTGGTTGTAAATACTTGTGGGTTTATTGATAAAGCCAAAGAAGAAAGTATTAATACCATTTTAGATCAGCTCGAATTAAAGCGCAGGGGTAAGCTTGATAAAGTATACGTAACAGGATGTTTGAGCGAAAGATATAGAGGTGATTTGGAATCTGAAATGCCGGAAGTAGACGCATGGTTTGGCACTATGGAACTTCCTTTAATGTTAAAACAGTTTGAAGTAGATTATAAAGCAGAACTGGTAGGTGAACGTTTTTTAAGTACCCCACAGCACTATGCATATTTAAAAATTAGCGAAGGTTGTAACCGTACCTGTTCATTTTGTGCC
>JAGNTI010000028.1 GCA_017987615.1 Sediminibacterium sp.
TTATCCGGTATAATGAGCGCCTGCGCACCACAGCAGAGAGCACTTCTTGCGATAGCACCAATATTTCTTACATCGGTAATACCATCCAGCATTACAAATAATGGCGCTTCTCCTTTTTCAACTACGTGATCAATCACTTGTTGTAAATCTAAGTATGCAACTAAACCGGCAAATGCAATAACACCCTGATGATTGGCTTTTGTTAAGCCATTTAATTTTTCGGGCGGCACGAGTTGAATGGGCACATTGTATTCACGCGCCAATTGTCTGATTTGCAAAATGGCTTCGCCTGAAATATTTTTTTGAAATAAAATTTTATCGATAGACCGTCCTGACTGTAATGCTTCTACGAGTGGTTGACGTCCAATAATTAATGCCGATTGTTTGATTGCCATGTAAAAATAAATTAGATAAGAAGGCCCTGCACTTGCAATAATTCAATTTTAGTAAGTGCAGCCACACTCATAGCATCGGTAATGGTTCCATCCGCTACCATGCCAAAAGCGTCCGATAAAGATACTTTTTTAATTTGTAAAGCTTCTGTTTCTTCAGGCTCAGCCTCCTCCTGCTTTAGTTCAGTAGCCAAATAAATAATAGCGAGTTCATCAGAAACAGAATTGGATAAATGAATCCGCATGAGCTCTTTATACTTTGCTGCCACAAGTCCAGTTTCCTCTTTTAATTCCCGAATGGCCGTTTGTAAAGGATCCGTCCCTTCTGGACAGCCGCCTTCCGGAATTTCCCAACTGTATGCATCAATTGTAAAACGGTACTGACCCACCAAATAAGTATGCATATCAGGAGTGATGGGTACCACGCCTACTGCAATATTTTTAAAATGAACCTTACCATAAATACCTGGTTTACCCGCAGGATTAATCACGTCATATTCAGTGACGTCTATCCAAGCATTTTGGTAAATGGCTTTGCTATTTTTTATGGTCCAAGGATTTTTTTGCTGCATGCTATTATATAACCGTGTCAAATATATTGCTAAATAAAAAGCCCCCACTAAAATTAGCAGGGGCTTTTTGTTCTCGTATTATTTTATTTTAAACCAAAGGCCTTTTTAACCTTTGCTACATAATCTAATTTCTCCCAAGTAAATAATTCAACTTTCATTGTTTTTGATTTACCATCTGGGGTTGTAAATGTTTTAGTTACCACTTCATTTTTACGACCCATATGACCGTAAGCAGCAGTTTCACTATACATTGGCGTTCTTAACTTTAAACGTTGTTCGATAAAGTAAGGGCGCATATCAAAAATAGATTCTACCAATTTACCAATTTGACCATCGGTTAATTTTACTTTAGCAGTACCGTAAGTATTTACGTTGATTGAAGTTGGTTTAGCAACACCAATTGCGTAAGAAACTTGTACTAAAACTTCAGAAGCTACTCCTGCAGCCACTAAATTTTTAGCGATATGACGCGTTGCATATGCTGCAGAACGGTCTACCTTACTTGGATCTTTACCAGAGAAAGCACCACCACCGTGTGCACCTTTACCACCGTAGGTATCTACGATAATTTTACGGCCTGTTAAACCAGTGTCACCGTGTGGTCCACCAATTACAAACTTACCAGTAGGGTTAATATGATATTTGATATCCTTGTTAAATAATTTAGCGTACTTCTTGTACTTAGCTTTTACGCGAGGGATTAAAATATCGATGATATCTTTTTTAATCTTCTCAAGCATTTTGCCTTCCTTGTCAAAATCGTCGTGTTGTGTAGAAACAACAATCGCATCAATTCTTACAGGCTCATTTTTATCGTTGTACTCAAGGGTTACTTGAGACTTTGCATCCGGGCGTAAATATTTGATGGCTTTGTTTTCTCTTCTTAATGCAGCAAGCTCAATTAAGATTTTGTGCGCTAAGTCAAGTGCCAATGGCATGTAATCATCGGTTTCGTTGGTTGCATAACCAAACATCATACCCTGATCACCAGCACCCTGCTCTTCTTTCTTTTTTCTATCAACACCTTGATTGATGTCTGCAGATTGTTCGTGAATAGCTGATAAAATACCACAGCTATTTGCTTCAAACATATATTCACTTTTGGTGTAGCCAATTTTCTTGATCACACCACGTGCAATTTCTTGAACGTCTAAATATGCTTTAGATTTTACTTCACCAGCAAGTACTACTTGACCAGTGGTAACTAAAGTTTCGCAAGCCACTTTTGATTGTGGATCAAATGCTAAAAAGTTGTCGATTAAAGCGTCAGAAATCTGATCCGCTACTTTGTCTGGATGTCCTTCAGAAACACTCTCAGAAGTAAATAAATAAGGCATGAATTATGGTTTATAGCTTATAATAAAACACAAATATAAGTAGTAATTGAATACTTATATTCTAGAAAATATAATACGTAATCGCATTCTAAAACGCGTATGTGTGCCGCCCCCAAGTCTTACGCGACCGGTAGCAACGTCATTACCATCTTGAGGACTCAAATAATATACCTGAACCGCAGCAACTTGTGGGTAGGGCTCTTTGTATAAAATAGAGTCATTAACAGGTGCAGATAAACGAAGGGTGTACACGCTGTCTTTGCGGGTTACAATACCTTGCACATACCTACTAATATCGAATGAATAGGCTGCTATTTTAGAATAGCCTGGCACCGATTTAGATAAAACTGATCCACCAAAGTTGGACTTATTAGGACCTTGGTTCGGCGAAAAAATATAGTCGTTAGGGATATTGTATTTTCTGTTTTCGACGGTATCAATAGCACTCAGTAACAAATACCTTGGCGGAGCCATGTAAGCGTCTGATGTATACAGATTGGCATCATCAGGAACCTGCTCTGCAATAAGCTCGGCCTTATGAATAATTCGATTGCTAAGTCCTTTTAAACCAGGAATTCTTACACGAACATATGCACCTGGACCAGATTGAACATACACAATAGAATCTGATTTATTGGTGGTAGCTGTGTATTTTGTAATCTCAGCACCTACCCTATTACGCGTAATCAAATTGGCATTACCTCCAGAAAAAGAATTGAATCTAAAATAAGTAACTGATGTATCTCTTACCGTTGCACCCGCAGATGATGAATTGTAATAAAGCGCAAATTTTGTATTGGTATCTGCTAAGTTAATATGAATAAGCGCATTTGCCGGGGCTGCCTGATCAACCGTTAAAGCAAAACCAGCAAACAATGATTTGAAAGCAGAGTCTGTGGCATATGCATTTGTAGTATCGTAGTTATTAATAAATCTTTTAGCAACATCAGATCTTAATTTAATTCTGATTTGATGGCTTGCGCGCTCATACCTATTGTTTACAGAATCTGATAAACGAGGAATATGAATGGTTACAGGATCGGCTAGTGTTCCTTTGGTTCTGAATGTATAAGCACCTGGATAATTTGCCGCGTAATTATAACCTGAATTTAAAGGTGTTGCAGGATCAATTTCTGAAACTGTAAGTTTAAGTGGCGCAGACGTGTCACCGTATGCATACCTGTAACTTAAGATTAAAACGGCAGAGTCTACACGAATACTATCTTTTGCACCTGGGATGGCGAAAGGAAAAAACGGTGGTGCTAATTCGAAATACATAGCTGCCGTTGTTTTTCCAAACAAAGGATCGTTTGTGATGGCACCTAAAACATGGTTGTCATTTTTATACACCCGCACCGAATCGTTTTCCATGTAGGTATCTGTAATTACATCAAGAATTGTGTCTTTGGTAATTACACCATCAATGGTTGGAATTAAACCAGCACCAAGTTCTGTGGAAGGAACTTTGGTACAGCTCATAAAAACCATCAACATCAATCCGAAAAATCCTATAAAATTACGTACTGTAAATTTTGAATGCATGTTAGTCTAATTACTTGCCCGCAAGGTCGTTGTACAATTCTAAATACTCTGTTAAATCCGAGTCCCATCCTTTAAATGGAACTACTTTTTTCCCTTTAACTTTTGCAAACTCAGCTGTTAAGCTCGCCTCTATTTGATCGGAACCAAATGAAATGGCATCTGCAAAGCTTGCGCCTCCTTTAAATAAAGCGGTATTGTTGGCAGCTTTAAAAGCTTCTAAATCTTTTTCTTTAACGTTGGCATTGATGAGTGCCTGCTTCATAAAATCAGACCCTAATTCGTTTTCAAAGGTATTTTGACCAATGGTAAAAATTACTTTGCTATTACCAAAAACAGGCTCTTTTTTATAGGCTGTTTTGATGTATGCAGGAATCAGACCGGTCATCCACCCACTACAATGAATAATATCGGGAGGCCATCCAAATTTTTTAACCGTTTCGAGAGCACCTTTACAAAAGAACACCGTTCTTAAAGCGTTATCATCAAACCAATTATCTGATTCGTCATGAAAAACTTGCTTACGCTTAAAAAAGTCTTCGTTTTCTAAAAAGTATACCTGAAGTCTGGCATTAGGTAATGACGCTACTTTAATTTGTAAAGGATAATCATCATCATCTACAGAAACGTTGATGCCCGATAATCGAACAACTTCGTGCAAGCGGTGCCTTCTTTCGTTGATCACCCCAAAACGTGGCATGATACAACGCACTTCAAGGCCACTATCGTTACTTTTAATGGCTAATTTGTTAATGATTTCTGCAAACTCTGTCAACTCCAAATAAGGAGACATCTCGGTAGCAATAAACAGTATTCTTTTCTTTGTAGACATGAGTCACCAATTTTTACCTAGAGCCTAAATTAAGGGAGCAAAGGTACGAAATTTATAAGGAATCGAGCTAGCGCAATGCTTTGACCAAAAAAAAGCATGATTTTAGCTATTCGTGATAACTTTATATATTATTTATTTACATTATATATATAATAAAAATTGTATTCGATTAAATGGTAGAAGGCCTTACATTTGTTTGGACTTTTACAAGTACCATGAAAAAGCAAATCAGCGCCATTTTAAAATATGCCTTCTTTTTTGGACTAGGCCTTTTTTTAGTATGGTGGAGCTTGCGACAAATACCCGCCAATAAATGGGACGAATTCATGGATACCCTAAAAGGCGCCAAATACTGGCTGATGGTTCCGGTGTTTGTGATTTTATCCCTTAGCCATATTGTACGTGCTTTAAGATGGCGCATATTAATGGAACCGATGGGCTACAAGCCTAGCATACCCAATACTTTTTTTGCAGTCATGATTGGCTATTTGGCCAACCTAGCCATCCCGCGTTTAGGAGAAGTTTTAAAATGTACCCTACTCGCTAAATATGAAAAAGTACCTGCCGAAAAATTAGTGGGCACGATTGTAGCAGAAAGAGCTGTAGATGTTTTATCATTAGGCATTGTATTTATCATCACACTCCTCACGCAAACTGATTTAATTGCCTCCTATGGTTTGCAGTTATTTAGACAACTATTTGAAAACAAATCGGGGCAATTTTCGATACAAAAAATTGGTATGGTAATGGGTGCTATTGTAATCCTTTTTATAGCACTAAAAATTTGGAGTCGCAAATATGGACACCTCCCTTTTGTGATGTCCGCTAAAAATATAATGAGCGGTATTTGGGAAGGTGTATCTAGCATTAGATACCTGCAACAAAAAGGATTGTTTATTTTTTACAGTGTAACTATTTGGGCATTGTATATTGGCGGAACTTGGGTGGGACTGAGTGCCACTGCAGGTACTGCTGGACTTGGTTTTGATGCGGCCCTCGCAGCACTTGCATTTGGCAGTATTGGTATGATTGTAACCCCTGGTGGCATTGGCGCTTATGCATTTTTTATTGCTAAAATTGTAGAAAAAATGGGCGTTCCTTTTGAAATTGGATTTGCCAATGGAACCCTACAGTGGTTTGCTCAATTTATCATTGTACTGATTGTAGGAAGCATTTGTCTTATTCTACTTCCCATTTATAATAAAAACAAGCTATCCAATGAAAGCAATTGAGGCCATTGAACTAAAAGAATATTCGTTAGCAAGACTTTTAACACAGGTTGCCGCTTGGCGCATAAAAGGCAAAACAATTGCTTTTACCAATGGATGTTTTGACATACTGCATGAAGGCCATATTGCATCATTAAGTGCAGCTGCAAAGGAAGCCGATTATTTAATTGTTGGACTTAACAGTGACGCGAGTGTGAAGCAGTTAAAAGGAGATTCGAGACCAATTAACAATGAGCAAAGCCGTGCCATTTTATTAAGAAATTTAGCAGTAGTAGACGCTGTTGTGGTCTTTAACGAACAAACACCGCTTGAACTCATTACCGCTATATTACCAGACGTGCTTGTTAAAGGAGGCGATTATACCCCCGATCAAATTGTGGGTGCCAAAGAAGTAATGGCAGCTGGCGGTAAAGTGGTTATCAACCCCATCGTAGAAGGATTTTCTACAACAGGAACCATCCAAACAATTAAAGCGCATTTTTCGTAAATCACTCTCTACCGATTAAGCCTTTTATTTCACCCAGTTATGCTTATTGTTTAAGGTTGCGCCATTAGTTTTATTATGTTTATACACCTTAAATGATCTCATTTTGAAAGAGAATAAAAAAATACTGAACCTCCTCACCCATTTAGTGGCCTGGATTTGCCTTTTTTCGGTGCCATATTTGGTTTTCTTTCCTAGACTCCGTGAGTTTAATATGAGTGATCATATGATGGCGACCATCCTGATCAATTACGTATTTATCATTTTCTTTTACTACCTCAATACGCAGTATTTAGTGCCTGCATTACTGATCAATAGAAAATGGTGGTTGTATATTTTATCGGTGGTTGTTTCATTAAACATTTACCTCTTTACACCCAAACAAGTAGCAACTATTTTTGCTACACCAGAATACGTCGAACAAAATGGAAATTTCATTATCAACCCAGCTTTTAAGGGGGATAAAAAAATTAACAGAACACCCAGAAGATCTAGAAGACTAGCAGACCCATACAATACCGTTTTATTTTTATTGGTATTATCTTTTGGTACCTGTATATCTGTTACGCAGCGCTGGTTAAGCTCGGAACAAAATAAAAAAGAAACAGAAAACGAAAAATTAAACACCGAGTTATCGTTTTTAAAATCTCAAATCAATCCACACTTCTTTTTTAATACCCTCAATAATATTTACAGTTTAGCGATTGTAAAAAGTGAACAAACAGCCCCTGCTGTTATGAAGCTTTCGTCAATCATGCGGTATATTTTATCTGAAACAGAAAAAGATTTTGTACCGCTTAGCAATGAAATTGAATTTACTAAAAATTATATTGAGCTACAGCAAATGCGATTAACCGATAAAGTAACGGTTGTGTTTAATACAACGGGCGTTATTGATGAAATGCAAATTGCACCACTACTATTTATCCCATTTGTAGAAAACGCCTTTAAATACGGCGTTAGCACAAAAGAAGCTACCTCTATTGATATACAAATTCATGCAACCACTAACCAAATTGTATTTGAAGCAAGAAATACAATTGCTACCAATATTTCAACCCATTTAGATAGCACAGGTATTGGCATTAATAACGCCAAAAGAAGACTAGCGCTTTTATACCCGGGCATGCATCAGCTTAACATAAGCACACAAGACAACACCTATCAAGTTTCTTTACACATTAACTGTTAATTGTATGATTACATGTATAGCAATCGATGACGAACCACTTGCATTAAAAATTATTGAAGAATACTGTTCTAAAATATCTTTTTTACAACTCGTTAAAACATTTAGTGATACGGATGTAGCACTAGGATATTTAAAAGAGAATAAAGTAGACGCTTTGTTTTTAGACATTCAAATGCCTGATATTACAGGAATCGAATTCTATAAAAGTTTACCGAGCAAACCCATGGTGGTTTTTACAACTGCCTATAAAGATTTTGCAGTAGAAGGATTTAATGCCGACGCCGTAGACTATTTATTAAAACCTTTTGAATACGACCGCTTTTTGAAAGCTGCGTATAAAATTAAAGAATACACCGAGTTTTTAAGTGCGCAGGAAGTACAGCTCAATTCTATTTTTGTGAAGGTCAACTACGAAATCATGAAAATTAATTTGAAAGACGTAGACCTGATCGAAGCACTTGATGATTACATAAAAATATACACGAAGCCCACGCCTGTTCTTACCTTAATGACCCTAAAAGGCATTTTGGAAAAATTGCCACCTCGCGATTTTATTCGGGTACACCGCTCCTATATTGTGCCCATTGCTAAAATTGACAAGTTTAGTAAAAGCAAAATTTGGGTGGGTGAAAAAGAAATTCCCATTGGAAGCAGCTACGGCAGTGTTTATGATCAGCTACTAGCGCATAGCCAGGCTAAATAAAAAGCATCTCACGCCCAATGGCTTGCCGGCTCTTTTATAATTTTATTAAGAGTTTGACCCCTCAGTCACAAGTTAGAAACCTGTAATTTAGCGCTATGAAAATGCGCTTTACCCTTGTTACGATTATTGGCTCTACCCTACTGCTTTTTAATGGCATGCATCAACTCCATGCACAAGTAGTGCCAAAAAACTGGCAAACATTAGACCCCAGTGCTGACAAAGTATTAGGTATTAGTTTACAAAAAGCCTATGACTACCTAGGAAGTAAAAATAAAAAAGCCACACCCATTATTGTAGCAGTGTTGGATTCGGGCATTGATACCACGCACGAAGATTTAAAAAATATTTTATGGACCAACACCAAAGAAATTCCGGGCAATGGTATTGACGATGATAAAAATGGATACATAGACGATGTGCATGGTTGGAATTTTTTAGGCGGCAAAAATGGACAAAGCGTAAAAAGAGCCCCTGACGAGCGTTCCAGAATTTATCATAAATACAAGGCCAAATTTTTAAACCCCAGCCTCGACACAAACACGCTCAGTAACGCAGATAAAGCGCTTTTTACAACCTGGAAAAAAACGGAAACAGAATTAAATTTTAGTGACGAAGAAAAAGACCAACTAAAATATGTTGAAATGCTTGCTAGTGCTTTTAAAAAGCATGACAAAGTATTAAAGCAAGAAATGAATGTGGCAAGCTACAATAGAGAAACACTCACAAAATTTGTACCTACTTCTATTATAGGTAAAGAGGCTAAATTAGGGCTCCTATCACTTCATAGGCTGATGCAATTAGATGAGCAGGAATTTAACACTTATACCATTGCACAAATAGATGAATATATAGAAGGCAAAACCGCCGCTTTTGGTGCCAAAGAAAAGTTACCCAACGACGAACGAACCCTTATTGTTAGAGACAATTACTATAATTTTTTAGATGCCTATTATGGCAACAATGACATAATGGGGCCTACCCCTAATCATGGGACACATGTAAGTGGCATTATTGCTGCCAGCAGAAACAATGGTACCGGTATAGATGGTGTAGCGGATGCCGTAAAAATTATGATGGTGCGTGTGGTACCGGATGGTGATGAATATGATAAAGACGTAGCACTTGCCATTAAATATGCAGTAGACAATGGCGCCAAAGTGATTAATATGAGTTTTGGAAAAGCCTATTCGCCCGAAAAATATTGGGTAGATAGCGCCGTTGCTTATGCCGAACAAAAAGATGTTTTACTGGTGCACTCGGCAGGTAACGAAAATTATAATTTAGATAGCATCACCGTTTTCCCAAATGCAAATTTGGCCGCCTATAAAAAACAAGCGAGTAGTTTTATTACGGTTGGCGCTAGCAGCGACACCCTCATTACAGACGCTAGTATCGCAGCAGATTTTAGCAATTACGGCAAACAAAATGTAGACCTTTTTGCACCTGGCGTAAAAATATATTCGACACTTCCTGGCACAAACGCATATGGTAACCAAGACGGCACGAGTATGGCAACACCAATTGTAACAGGGGTTGCAGCAATACTTCGCAGCTACTACCCAGCCCTATCTGCCAAACAAGTAAAATCAATACTAGAAAAATCAGTGTACGTTCCGGCAGCATCAGCGCCATGTTTACTTCCAGGCAATAGCAGCAAATCAATTCCATTTAGCACACTCTCAAAAACCGGAGGTATAGTAAATGCCTTTAACGCGGTGGCTCTTGCAAACAGCACGGGTAATAAATAAGAAAGCCCCAACAAAATGCTGGAGCTTTCTATCTCGGAGGGGGTGTAAATATTATTTAGCAAATAAATGCACAGCAATTTGAACGTCTTTAGAAGGACCTGCATATGCAATGCCTAATAAGGTACGATCAATACTAAAATAAGCTTGACCAAAAAGTCCTTTTTCAGAAGCACTTCTAATATTAGAAGCAAAGCTTACTGGAACAGAAAGACCTTTGATGTTTAAAGAACCGTTGATGGTACAAGCAGTAGCGCTTGAATAATCAACAGAAGAAATGGTGTAAGTAGCTTCACCAAATTTAGCGACGTCAAAAAAGTCAGGGCTTTTTAAGTGACCTGCTAATCTTTCACCAGCAGCATCGGTAACTTTTAAATTGGCTAGGTCAATTACAAAAGAACCACCTACTAACTTACCGCCTTCAACTTGAACGCTTCCACCTTTTACGGTAAAGGTACCAGTATGAAAATCAGCCGCTTTTGAGCCAATAAAGTCTACACGGCTCTTATCTGACTGTACAGCTAGGGTAATAGGCGCTTTAGGGTTTTTTGGGGCAACAAATGCTAAAGAACTCACTAAAAAAGCGGCTCCTAATAGCAAAAAGGATGTTTTTTTGATCATTGTATTGAATTTTAAGTGTTTATAAGGGATTAGACCATAAAATTAGGGGTTTTAATGTAAAGCCGTTTCGCTTATCTTCGCAAAAATTTTTTTGTATGAATCTTCATGAGTACCAAGCTAAAGAACTCCTTAAAAAGTACAACGTTCCAGTACAGGAAGGTGTAGCGGTAGAAACAGTAGACGCAGCAGCTGCGGCTTATGCCACTTTAAAGGCCCAAACCGGCAACAATTTTGCAGTTATTAAAGCCCAAATTCACGCAGGTGGTAGAGGTAAAGGTAAAATAGAAGGAAAAGAGCAGCGCGGTGTAGCAGTTGCTAAAAGCGAAGACGACGTAAAAACTATTGCTGGTAATTTATTAGGCGGTACCCTTGTAACCATTCAAACAGGTGCAGCAGGTAAACTTGTCAATAAAATATTAATTGCGCAAGACGTTTATTATCCTGGCCCTAACGAAGTAAAAGAATTTTACTTGTCTATTTTATTAGACAGAGCAAAAGGAATGAATGTTGTGATGTATAGCACCGAAGGTGGAATGGATATTGAAGAAGTAGCACACAACACGCCAGAAAAAATATTTAAAGAGTGGGTACACCCAGGTGGCGGCTTACAAGGTTTTCAGGCACGTAAAATTGCTTTTAACCTAGGCCTATCTGGTGACGCTTTTAAAAACTGCGTAAAGTTTGTAACCAACTTATACAATGCATACGTGAACCTAGATTGCGGTATGCTTGAAATCAATCCTTTGTTTAAAACATCCGACGAAAAAATCATTGCGGTTGATTGTAAAATGAATATTGATGACAACGCACTTATGCGCCACGCTGATTTATTAGCGATGCGTGATGTATCTGAAGAAGATCCTACCGAAGTGGAAGCTGGTGAGTTTAATTTAAACTTTGTGAAACTTGATGGTAACGTAGGTTGTATGGTAAATGGTGCAGGTCTCGCAATGGCAACTATGGATATGATTAAGTTAAGTGGTGGTGAGCCAGCTAACTTCTTGGACGTAGGCGGTACTGCAAATGCGCAAACCGTTGAAGCAGGTTTTAGAATTATCATGAAAGATCCTAACGTGAAGGCTATTTTAATCAACATCTTTGGTGGTATCGTTCGTTGTGATCGTGTTGCTGCTGGTGTTATTGAAGCCTTTAACAAACTAGGCAATATCAATATTCCAATCATTGTTCGTTTACAAGGAACCAATGCGGTAGAAGCTAAAAAATTAATTGATGAGAGTGGACTTAAAGTTCAATCAGCTATTCAGTTAAGCGAAGCTGCAGACCTTGTTAAAAAAGCAGTTGC
>JAGNTI010000162.1 GCA_017987615.1 Sediminibacterium sp.
ATTTATAATAATAATTAAATTCCTTTATTTATAATCAACTGATTTAGAATAAGTTTCTAAGTATTTTATAAAAACAATTGATTTG
This sequence comes from Sediminibacterium sp., assembly GCA_017987615.1. Classification (GTDB taxonomy): domain Bacteria; phylum Bacteroidota; class Bacteroidia; order Chitinophagales; family Chitinophagaceae; genus Sediminibacterium. Next base: position 86 of record JAGNTI010000162.1, read on the forward strand.
ATATTTTTTCAGAAATTGACAATAAGGAAATCTACTTTACATAAGGTTGTTGAAAAACTCAAATATTATATCTTTAGCATAGATTGTTTTGGATGGATTATCACCTCATAATTCCTCCAAAAAACATTCTAAATCTTGGCTGAGGCTGATACTATAAAAAAACTCAGCAAAAATAGTTTTGTAGTTTAAAAGCTGCTTTTTACTCTTAAAAATGTTACTATTTGGTTTTTTTTAAATATTCAAAATTGCAATACAAACATTTTTTAGATTAAATTGCGTTTGATTTATTAATAAACTCTAAAACTAAAAACATGGAAAAAAGTATTTGGCGAAAAAAACCAATGTCCGCTTACGAGGCTGATATCAAAAATAACCAATTGAAACGCGTGATGGGCAAGTGGAGCCTTACAGCGATTGGTATTGGAGGCATAATAGGCGGAGGTATATTTGTTTTGACAGGTACTGCTGCACATTATCACGCTGGACCGGCATTGGCTTTGTCATTTATCGTTGCTGGCATTGGCTGTGTTTTTGCAGCCCTTTGTTATTCAGAGTTTGCAGGTATGTTACCTGTAGAAGGCTCAGCTTATGCCTATGCCTATGGAACTATCGGTGAATTGTTTGCTTGGATTATTGGCTGGGGCTTAATACTCGAATACGCCATGGGTGCAATGACAGTGGCGGTTAGTTGGTCTGGGTATTTTAATAAGCTCATTAACTTATTCGGAATTGAAATACCTTATTACTTAAGAAATGACCCATTTTCTGCAGCTAGTTATGCAACCAATCATAATTTAGAACCATCTTCATTTGCATTCAATTTACCAGCTTTTATTATTACGTGGGTAGTTACATGGATTTTAGTAAAAGGAATTAAGGAGGCTAGAAATACCAATAATCTTATTGTAGTTCTTAAACTTGCAGCTATACTTTTTGTAATTATTGTTGGAGCATTTTATGTGAATGCTGACAATTGGCATCCATTTATTCCAGAGCCAGAAATGGTTAAACATGAGGATGGAACATCGGCTGAAGCGTATGGTATAAGAGGTATATTAAGTGGTGCTGCCGCCATATTCTTTGCATACATTGGTTTTGATGTGGTTTCTACTTCGGCTGGAGAGGCCATTAATCCCAAAAAGGACGTTCCGTTTGCCATTATTGCTTCATTGTTAATATGTACTGTATTGTACATCATGGTCTCATTAGTGCTTACGGGAATGATTAATTACAAAGAAATTACCGGTGATGCATTAAAAGCACCAGTGGCATTTGCATTTGATCATGTTGGTAAACCTTGGGCGGTACTTATTATTACTGCTGCGGCTACTACTGGTTTGATTTCAGTTATGTTGGTTATGATGTTGGGCCAAACTAGGGTATTCTTAGGGATGGCAAAAGATGGGTTGCTACCGAAATTCTTCAAGCAAATACATCCAAATTTTCAAACTCCTTGGAAAAGCACCATTCTAGTAGGGCTGGTAGTATCATTGGTTGCCTCATTTACTCCCATCGGCGTGTTGAGTGATATGACGAGCTTTGGTACTTTATTTGCTTTCGCTATGGTTTGTCTTGCTGTTTTGATACTCAGAATCAAAGACCCAAACAGAGAGCGTCCTTTTAAAACACCTATGCTTAAATTGATAGCTCCATTAGGAATTATCACTAATGTGGGTTTGATAGCATTATTAAATGGTTTAGCTCAAAAGCTAGCTATTGCTTGGTTATTAATTGGATTGATTGTATTCTTTATTTATGGTCAAAGAAACAGTAATCTCAATCATATGGACAAGGATTGAAAATAAATTAATCAGTGTTTATTCACAAAAGAGAAGGCTTCAGCCTTCTCTTTTAGTTTAAAAGCTTGATAATAAATTTCTAATGTGAACAGTTTGTTTATCTAATTATAAAACAAAATATATTTGTTAAATAAAAATTTAGCTTACATTTGCACACTTTTTTGCAAAAAAACCTATGTCTAAAGAACACCACGAAACAAATAATTTGAGCCTTGGGGGCTTACTGGTTACACTCGGAATTATTTTTGGAGACATCGGGACCTCTCCACTTTATGTAATGCAGGCTATCATTGGTAAAGAGGTTATAGATGAAGAGTTAGTATTCGGATCATTATCATTGATTTTTTGGACCTTAACATTACAGACTACGATTAAGTACGTAATACTTATATTAAGAGCTGACAACAGAGGGGAAGGTGGTATTTTTGCTCTTTATGCTTTGGTTCGTCGTCATGCCAAGTGGCTTACCATTCCGGCAATTATTGGTGGTGCCGCACTGCTAGCGGATGGTATCATTACTCCTCCCATTTCCGTTTCTTCTGCCATAGAAGGTCTTCAAATAAAATACCCAGAAATAGAAACAATACCTATAGTTATAGCAATACTAACTGTTTTGTTTTTAATTCAGTCACTTGGAACCAATGTTGTGGGAAGAGCTTTTGGGCCAATTATGCTTGTTTGGTTTACCATGTTAGCTGTATTGGGTCTTTCTCAAGTAATTCATAACCCTGCTATATTTAAAGCTATTAATCCTTATTACGCCTACAAACTTTTGTTTTTACACAAAGATGGATTTTGGTTGTTGGGCTCGGTATTTTTATGCACCACAGGGGCAGAGGCCTTATACTCTGACCTTGGCCATTGTGGTCGTAAAAACATTAGAGTAAGTTGGATCTTTGTAAAAATTACATTATTGTTAAACTATTTTGGACAAGGAGCTTGGGCTATTTCTCAGCACGGAACATACCTTGGAGATAGAAAACCATTTTACGAAGTTGTACCAGATTGGTTCTTGTTGCCGGCTATTCTTATCGCAACAGCGGCGGCTATTATAGCCAGCCAGGCCTTAATTACGGGCTCTTACACGCTTATTTCTGAAGGTATCAGGCTTTATTTTTGGCCAAAGGTTAAGTTAAATTATCCTTCCGACAAAAAAGGGCAACTTTATATTCCTTCTATAAACTGGTTTTTGTTGGCGGGCTGTATTGGAATTGTACTGTATTTTGAAAAGTCAACAAACATGGAAGCCGCTTATGGTTTAGCGATAACTATAACTATGATGATGACAACAATATTGGCTGTTGTTTATCTTTATACACACAAGTTCAACAAAATATGGGTTGGTTTGTTTTTGGTGGTCTATTTAGCAATTGAATTGAGCTTTTTAGCTGCTAATTTATTGAAATTCTCACATGGTGGTTGGGTCTCTTTGTTGATTGCTACCTGTATAGCAGGCATCATGATAGTATGGTATAGGTCAAGTAAAATCAAGAACAGGTTGACGGAATACGTAAAACTTGAAAAGTATATTCCAGGGTTGAAAGAACTTAGTGAAGATTCTAGTGTTCCAAAATATGCTACGCATTTGATTTTTATGTCAAATGCTAATAGGGTCACTGACATAGAATCAAAGGTGATGTATTCTATACTTGAAAAAAGGCCCAAGCGTGCTGATATATTTTGGTTTGTACATGTTGACAC
>JAGNTI010000029.1 GCA_017987615.1 Sediminibacterium sp.
GGATTTGAAGCATTTGGTAAACACTTTTAGGTGGAAAAACTAATTATATTCGCATAACCATGATTATCATAGACAACAAATTAGTTTCAGATGAGCTCTTAGAGGAGCAGTTTGTATGCGATTTAAGCAAATGCAAAGGCGGATGCTGTGAAGATGGTGACGCTGGAGCACCCATGGAAAAATGGGAACTTGAAAAATTAAATGCGCATTACGAAGACATCAAACCTTATATGACGGCTGAGGGGATTAAAGAGGTAGAAAAGCAGGGTAAATATTTATACGACCGCGAGTTTGGATGGGTAACACCCACCATTAATGGCGGTATTTGTGCATACGGTATCAAAGACAAAACAGGCACTATACTTTGTGGTATTGAGCAGGCGTATAACGATGGTAAATTGGATTGGAAAAAGCCACTCAGCTGCCATTTGTTTCCAGTGAAAACAAAAAAGAGCAAACGTGATCCGGATATGGAATATGTGAATTATGAGCCTCGTGAAGATTTGTGTAGTGCAGCATGTAGCCTCGGTAAAAAATTAAAAGTACCGGTATATCAATTTTTAAAAGAATCATTAATTCGTAAATACGGAACCGAATTTTACGAAGCATTAGAAGCAACGGCGCTTCATCAAAAAAGTCAAAAAAAATAAGCATGTCTGAAACAGCTGCATCATTTATTGCCAAGAGTACCGTTAAAGCTGCCGATTTAGAGCATCGCAGAAAAATTAATTTCAATATCTCTAAATACAATGCTGTAGTGCCTATTGGTAAATCTCAATTTACCGATGTAAATATTACGAGGGAGCGTGCAAAAAATATTAAGTGGGAAGCCATAGAACATTTGGATAAATACCTGCTTGAGTTTGAGCAAAAAATTACGGCAAGAGGTGCTACGGTTATTTGGGCCAATGATAGTGCAGAAGCTTTAGAAGCGATTGGGAAAATTTGCAAAGAAAGAAACTGCAAAACGCTTGTAAAAAGCAAGAGTATGGTTACCGAAGAAATTCATTTAAATGATTTCTTGGAAGCAAATGGCATAGAAAGTGTAGAAACAGATTTAGGAGAATACATACAACAATTAGATGGCGAGCCACCTTATCATATTGTAACACCTGCGATGCATAAGAGCAAAGAAGATGTTGCTAAATTATTTGCAAATAAGCTGGGCACAAAACCAGATTTAACCCCCGAAGAATTAACGCAAGTAGCGCGTATTAAATTACGTGAAAAATACACCGAAGCCGAGGTGGGTGTAACGGGTGCTAATTTTTTAATTGCCGATGTTGGTGGTATTGCCATTACAGAAAATGAAGGTAATGGCCGTTTAAGTTGCGCATGGCCTAAAACACATATTGCAGTTGTGGGCATCGAAAAAATGATTCCTTCTGTTCATGATCTTCCTTTGTTTTGGCCCCTATTAGCCACCTATGGCACGGGTCAAAAAGTAACGGTATACAATTCTATTTTAACAGGTCCCAAACAAGCGGGCGAGTCAGATGGTCCCGAAGAAATGTTTGTGATTTTATTAGATAACGGACGAACCAACTTACTTGCAAACCCTACAGCACGTGAAGCACTTTATTGCATCAGATGTGGTGCTTGTTTAAACGCATGTCCGGTCTATAAAAATATTGGTGGCCACTCTTACGAAACAACCTACAGTGGTCCAATAGGTAAAGTGATTACGCCCTATTTAAGTGGCGTAGATGAATACAAACACCTGAGCAATGCATCTTCTTTGTGTGGCAATTGCACAGAGGTTTGTCCTATGCGTATTAATTTACACGAACTTTTATTAGATAACCGTCATGAAGCGGTAACACAAGGTACTAGCACACTTGCAGAGCGTGTTGCCTGGAAGGCTTGGATGGTAGCTAGTTTAAATAGACCCATGATGAATATGGGTAATGGTAAAATGAAAAACTGGGTGGTGAATAAAGTATTTAAGGGTTGGGCTGTACACCGCTCTGAACTAGACTTTACACCAAAAACCTTCAATGAAATGTGGAAGGAAAAAACTACATCCCGTCAGCGTCCGTAACCGGTGTAATTTGCTTACGTTGTGCCTTCATTGATTTGTTTACGAGGTATACCCCAGCAAGGGTTACAAACGAACCCACAAAAATAGGCAGGCTCAATTTTTCATTCACCATATAAGCACCTACAATGGTAGCCACAATTGGATTGATATATGCATAGAGCGATGCAATGGCTGGTGGCAAATATTTCATGGTATAAATGAATGCTGCAAAAGCGATTATCGAACTCGCAATAATCAAATAAGTAATCACCATCCAAATGGTAAATGATATTTCTTGTATAGGAATAGCTTTGCCGGAAGCCAGTGCAAATGCGCCTAAAAAAAAGCAACTTAAAAACATCTGCCAACCCGTTGCATAGTAAGGGTTCATGTCCATTTTATTGCGCGCAATAAATATGGTACCAAAGCTCCAGCTTAACATCGCAATAAGAGATACAACAACGCCTACAAAATAACCCACCGAGTTATTTACAGCAAGGTTTTCATAAAATACAATCCCAATGCCTAAAATGCCTAATAACATGCCTTGGAAAGTGAGGGTTGTAATTTTTGTGTTGTTGTATTTTACTTTTTCGATTATAACAACACTTAATGGATATAGTGCGGCAATGAGTGCCGCAAGGCCACTTGGAATTTCTTTTAATGCATAGGTAGAAAAACCATTTGCAATTACAAAAAGCAAAATAGACATGCCCAGTAGCCACTTGAATTCTTTAAAAGTGGGCAGTTTTTGTCCCTTCAATAAAAAAAACACAATTAATAGGAGGCCACCTAATCCATTTCTAATAGCCGACAACTCAAAGGCAAGCATACCTTGTTTGATACCATACTTACTTGCCACCCAGGTAGTACCCCAAATAATACTTGTGAGGCCAAGTCCTATGTATGCTTTTTGTTTGGTTGTCATGCGGGGTTAAAATTAATGTCTAAAATGACGAAGGCCCGTCATGACCATGGCTAGTTTATGTTCTACACAATACTCGATACTGTCTTTGTCTCTTACCGATCCGCCAGGTTGAATAAATGCCTGGATACCTGCCTCCTGAGCAATTTGCACACAATCGTTAAAAGGGAAAAAGGCATCAGAGGCAAGCACGGCGCCATGTAAATCAAAACTAAATTGATGTGCTTTTTCGATCGCGTGACGAAGTGCGTCGATACGACTGGTTTGACCACAGCCCTTACCTACCAATTGTTTATTTTTTACTAGTGCAATGGCATTGCTCTTTAGATGCTTACAAACGAGGTTAGCAAAAATTAAATTTTCTTTTTCGTCTGCTGTGGTAGTTCTACCACCTACTTCATCCCATGTTGCAAAATTACCTGTATCAGAACCCTGTTCTAAAACACCGTTTAGTAAAGACTTGCTTGGTGTTTTTAAAGCAGTAGCATTTCCTGTAAGTTGTAATAAAATTCTATTCTTTTTGCTTTTTAAAATATCAAGTGCAGCTGCATCAAAATTTGGTGCAATGAGTACTTCAAAAAATATTTCGTTGATAGCGTTAGCAGTAGCAGCGTCGATGGTGTTATTGGTAACTAGTACGCCACCAAAAGCACTTTCTGAATCGCCACCGAGTGCTGCGTCCCAAGCATCTTTAACGGTGCTTCTAGCAGCAATGCCACAAACATTGGTATGCTTGATAATAGCAAAAGTAGTTTCCGTAAATTCTCCAATCAGTTGTACGGCTGCGTCAACGTCTACTAAATTATTATAAGACAATTCTTTACCATTGAGTTGTGTAAAGAGTTCTTCCAAACGACCGGTAAATGTAGCTCCCTGATGTGGGTTTTCGCCGTAACGAAGTATTTGTGTTGGTGCTGGATTAAAGTAATTGCTGATGGCAATGTCATAATGCATAACAACCTCAAAAGCTTTTGCAGCAAAGGCTTTCCTTTGTTCTATTGAAGTGGTTCCTGCTTGTGCAGCAAGCATGCTTTCAAGTACTGCGTAATCTTGTTTTGCAGCAATCACTACTAAGTCTCTAAAGTTTTTTGCAGCAGCTCTAATCATAGAAGGCCCACCAATATCAATTTTTTCGATAATAGCTTTTTCCTCAGTTGTTGTAGCTAGTGTTTCTTCAAATGGATATAAATCAACAATTACTAAATCAATTTCAGGAATATGGTATTGTTCCATTTCAACAAGGTCTTGTGGCTCGTATCTACGACCTAAAATGCCGCCAAAAATTGCAGGGTGTAATGTTTTAACACGACCTCCTAAAATAGAAGGGTAGGTTGTTAGGCTTTCTACCGCAACACAAGTGATCCCCAAATCTTCTAAAAATTTTTGAGTGCCACCCGTCGAATAGATGGTTACGTTTTGAGCGACTAATTGACGTGCTAAAGGCTCTAAACCATCTTTATAAAAGACAGAAATGAGCGCTGATTTAATTTTCTTTTCCATTGCTTGATTGGTGGACAAAAGCCCCTTGTTGAGAAACAAAATGATGCCGCAAATGTAGGTCCTCTGCCTCTTTTTTCCACGACTCCATTTTCCACAAAGGAATACTGCTGTCAAATACATACAGTGCGCCCTTAAACTGCTTTGCGAGTAAGGCTATAGGTGACTTTGGCAGGTTACCAACTATAAGGATATCCACTTTTGATATGGATATGGGGCTGTCTTTTAGTGCCAGCACTTGACCAATATAAAAAAACCGGGTATGCCCAATGGTAAAGGCGCTATTGCCATTTGGTAAAGTAGTCTCTTTTTGTTGCCCATACCGAAGGGTAACTTTTGATGTTTTGGGAACAAACCATACCGTTAGGGTTGTTAGGCTTTTCTCCTGCATAAGATTAAAACTATGGATGCTACAGCCAATAAGTAGCGCTGTTAAACCATAAAAGCACCATCTATTTTTTTGGGTTTGTATAAATAGCGTTACAGATACAATGATGATAAAAAACAACAGTACCTCAGCCGTGTTGATTTGTAAATTACTAGTAGTGGCAAAGGGTAATGCATTCATTTTTTGGATGATCCAGTTCATGCTACTGATGAGCAGGCTCGTTACTACTGACAAAGCTTTTCCCAAATAGGCAATAGTTCCAAAAGGGAGTAGGAGCAAACACCCGTATAAAATAATACTAGAGAGCGGCACAACTATAAAATTGCTGAGTAAAAAATAATTGGGAAACTGATGAAAATGATACACAACAAGTGGTAGGGTAAGTATTTGCGCACTCAATGTAAGCGCATTTAACTGCCAGCAAGCTTGTATCCATTTGTATTTGAAATAGAGACTATCAAAAATATTTTTTTGATATAAGACGATGCTAAGTACTGCAGCATACGAAAGCTGAAATCCAATATCCCACAAATAAAATGGATGTAGCAGTAGTAAAAAAAAGGCAGATGCTGCCAGCGCGTTTAGTATGCTAGAATTTTGTTTTACAATAGAAGCGATAATAATAAATGAAAACATAACAGCCGCTCTAACAATGGATGGACCTGCACCTGTTAATAGCGCAAAACTCCACAGTATTAGTAATATAGTGGGTGGAGCGGCCCATTTTTTTATTGTTGAATTTGGCATCCAACTGAAAATACTAAGTAGTAAACCATAAATTAAGCCCAGGTGTAAACCACTAATGGCTATAACATGTATCACACCAGTATTGCTGTAGGCTTTCATTAAATCGGAATCGATGTCTTGTTTGTAACCAATTAAAAGTGCGGCTGCCACTGCTTTTTCTTGTTTACCCGTAATATTTTGTTGAAGTCGTTTGCTAATTTTTTGTTGTAGTACCTGTAAATATTGTTTACTTTTTTTGGTGGGGAGTAAGGTCCAAGTTCCTTTTGCCAGATACAGTTGATGCGTAATTTCATTTCTAAATAGCCATAGTTTATAGTTAAAGCCACCCGGGTTGTGTGTATCTGGCACTGGGTTTGGTCGAATGGTTGTAGCCATATAACTGCCGGCGGTTAAAAGCGGAATACTAACGCTACTGCTATCTACAGCTACATGCACAATTATTTTTATGTTCGTTTTTATTTCATGTTGCGCACTACCAATGCTTTCTATGATGGCTACCGTTTTATAGGTTTTGTTTTTTAGTTGCAGCGGCTCTATTATCCGCATAATATAAACAGTGCCATTTTTACAGGCCGCTAGTAGCGCTGTTTCCTGATCCCGCGCTTGCAAAGTTTTTTGCATTACAGCAACACCAAGGCTTACAAATACAATTTGCAAAAAGACGCCTTGTATAAAATGGTATCGGTATTTTTTAAAATTGGATAACTGAGTAGTAGCTAAAAGTCCGGCAATAGAAAGGCCCGCTGCTACGTATACCGTGTTATTGATTTGAGCGTTTGTGAAAATGCCATGCAACAAATAATAGCAAGTAACAATTCCGGTTACGACTGGAAAAAGTAGTCTTGTAAAGGGTGCTTGATGCCAAAAAGGAGGCGCGGTTACGGACACGCTCAAACCTATGCACTATAACAGTACAAGATTATACATCTATCTGTTCTGGTAGAAGGTTCCCCGTATTTACGCCTAACTTATTTAGATAAGTTCATGCTACGCTCTTTGTATAGCGTGCGGAAATAAGGATCGTGTAAATCTTTGATAAAACGAATCGCTTCTCCGGTACTTTTCATTTCTGGACCTAACTCTTTGTTGACACCCGGGAACTTTTCAAAACTAAATACAGGCTCTTTAATAGCATAGCCGTCTAGTTTTTTAACCATGGTGAAATCGGTGAGCTTGTTGGCGCCAAGCATTACTTTGGTCGCAATATTTAAGTACGGAATTTGATACGCTTTTGCAATAAATGGCGTTGTTCTAGAAGCTCTTGGATTTGCTTCAATCACAAATACTTGACCATTTTTAATAGCGAACTGAATATTAATAAGACCTCTGATATTTAATGCACGTGCAATTTTTTCGCTGTAGAATTCCATTTTTTCTACAATCATTGGCGTTAAGTTAAACGCTGGTAATACCGCGTTACTATCGCCACTATGAATACCTGCTGGTTCAATATGTTCCATCACACCCATGATGTGAAACGTTTCACCATCAAAAATGGCGTCCACTTCTGCTTCTTGACAACGGTCTAAGAAATGGTCAATTAAAATGGTATTACCTGGAATATGTTTTAATAAACTGATAACCGCTTTTTCTACTTCTTCGTCATTGATTACAATACGCATGCGCTGTCCACCAATAACATAACTAGGTCTCACAAGTACAGGGTAACCTACTTTGTTGGCTACCTCAATCGCTTCTTCCGCAGTATGCGCCGTGCCATAAGAAGGGTACGGAATTTCTAATTCTTTTAATAGATCACTAAAACGTCCACGATCTTCGGCCATGTCTAGGCTTTCAAAAGAAGTACCAATAATGCGAATACCTTTTTCGTGTAAACGCTTGGCTAATTTAAGTGCTGTTTGACCCCCTAATTGAACAATGATACCATAGGGTTGCTCTAGTTCAATGATTTCCCATAAATGCTCCCAAAATACTGGCTCGAAATATAATTTGTCGGCCATGTCAAAATCGGTGGAAACAGTTTCGGGGTTACAGTTAACCATAATGGCTTCGTAACCACTCTCTTTAATAGCAATTAAGCCATGTACACAACAATAATCAAACTCGATACCTTGGCCAATTCTATTGGGGCCGCTACCTAGTACAATTACTTTTTTCTTACCTGAGGGTATGGATTCGTTGGAGTTGAGTGTAGGGTGGGTCATTATTTACAAATTGTGCAAATTTAAGGTACCGGAGCAATTTATTCGTGTAAATTTTTAAATACTTCTTAGATGCTTATGCACAGGGCCTTTTGGGGCTTATTTGAGTAGCGGAAGCTCCTCCCAGCGTGTAGTGTAGCGGGGACTTCGCATTTCTTGGCGCATTTTCCAGTTGCGGGTAGTACCGCTAGCCGCAAATTTTAATATATCACCCCGCATCGAAAAATTGATATTGTCTACCGCTTCCATGAGGGCTCGCCCTTTGGCTAGTTTTTCGCTACTAGTAGGCACTGCTACAAACAAATTTCCCTGGATCACCGATTCGGGTACGATATCACTTAAAATAACCCCCGCTTTTTTGTAAGTTTTGCCTGCTTCAAATAAGCTTCTTACCAGCTCTAGGGCAGGTTTTACGAGTTCGTTGGTAAGCGCCGATGCAAGCGGTAAGCGGATGCTAGCGGTTTTGGTAGGCCCATGCCGGTAATAACTGCCTTTTACTTCTTGTTTGGGCACAATTAATACGGTAATGCCGCGCGCTGCGGCGTGTTGTCTACGGAGTTTTTCTGCGGCCCTTGCCATATAGGTGGCCACCGCTTCTTCCAACTCGTGAAGCGTAGTAACGGGGTTTCCAAACATGCGGGTAGTAGCAATCATGTGTTTGGTAACTCTTTCTGATTGCATATCAATGCAAGGAAATCCTTTCAGTTCTCTAAATAAACGCGCACCTACTACGCCACCCAATTCTTGGTGCGCCCAATTTTCGGTGCGCAGTGTTAAATCGTAAGCGGTGTTAATGCCGTAGCAACTTAATTTTTTTGCGTACTGGTAACCAATACCCCACACATCACCAATGGGTGTTTTTTGTAGTGCTTGTGTTATTTTTTTATCGGTATTTAAAATTAATACGCAGCCTGTTATTTGTTTGTTTTTTTTAGCCAGTTTGTTGGCTACTTTACTCAGCGCTTTGGTAGGTGCAACACCAATCGAAACACTAATGCCGGTCCACTGTTCAATAATCGTTTTAAGTGAAACGGTAAAAGATTGTAGGGCTGCCGGTTCAATATGCGCGAGGTCAATAAAAGATTCGTCTACCGAGTAAACTTCTACACAACCCTCTGGTAGCATGGTTCTTAGCGTTTCCATGACACGCCAACTTAAGTCGCCGTATAAATGATAATTAGAAGAAAAAGTAGTAACGCCATTTTTTTCTAAGTTCTTTTTTTGCATAAAAAAAGGGCTGCCCATTTCTATGCCTACTGCTTTTGCCTCATCACTTCTTGAAATAATACAGCCATCATTATTGCTTAATACCACTACTGGTTTGTGTAGTAAGTTTGGCTTAAACAAACGCTCACAGGAGCAATAAAAACTATTGCAATCTACAATGCCAATCATGTCTAATATTATAAAGTAGCGTGAATGCAATACACCACCACACCCCAAACAGCAAAGGAAGCGAGCGGATCAATTTCGATGTCGGCGCATTTTTTATTTTCGGCAGAGAGTAATTTTTTAATACCATTATCGGTGTAGCGCCGAATTAAAAGTTCACCATTTAAAATAGCGACTACAATTTTTTGGTTGCTGGCTCTAATGCTCCGGTCTACAATTAAAATATCGCCGGGGTAAATGCCGGCACCGGTCATGGCGTGGCTGTTCATTCTAAAAAAGAAGGTAGCGGGCTTGTTTTTAATGAGCTGCTCGTTGAGGTCAATACCCCTTTCCATATAGTCGTCGGTGGCTGCCCCAAAACCGGTGGCATTGGCGGTAGAAACGTCTTGTTGGGTAAATTTTTTGGAGCCTTTATAGGCAGCCCCCTGCCACTGTTGACTATCCATACAAGTAAAAAGTTTTGTTTTAGCTAAAATATTTAGTAAATTTATGCTAAAATAATTACCAAAATAAAAAAGTTATGGACATTCATACGAGCGCACGCACTGTTTTTGCAGGTCAAACACTTACTACCACTGGGGTGTATCAGTTAGTGGCCTACCCCGACGCCCATTTTACAAATTGGGCGCGCACCCTTGGTTTTACCGATAAGCCCGTTATTGAGCTAGCCCAGTTTCATACCACCGAGCATATGGAAGCTACCTTGCTAAAGTGGATGCACCGTATTATTAGCCAGCAAAAAAGTTTTAGTGTGGTAACTGATGGTTTTGGAGCCCTTCCTTCTAGGCGCATTTTTATGCGTATTGCCAACCAACAACCTTTTGCACAGCTGGCCGCTAGTTTGCAAGTGCTGGATCAGTATTTAAAAAGTTATGGATGTGCGCCTTCTAAACTCATACAGCAGCCTTTGCTTGCACTTACTTCGCCATTACCGCCCGCAGCTTTTGAACAATTGGCAGCGCAGTATGTAAATAAAATAGCGCAACCGTTTTTTGAACTCAGTACCGTTACACTCATTCGCAAAGAGCACGCACTGGACAAGGGTAAACAGGTAAGCGTTTTTGGGCTACAAACTTTATAAGCAAATTTGGGGTTTGCATACTAAGTTCTATTTTCGTTGTAAATCAATTTTCCTATGGAGTCAGTGATTAACGGAATAGAAACTTTATTTACCTCAATCAGAGGCACTGCAGCTACCAGGGTAGAAAAATTACCACAAAGTGGGAGTGATCGTATCTATTTTAGAATATACGAAGGAAGCAAAACCTATATCGCTACCTACAACCTCAATCAAAAAGAGACTAAAACATTTATACATTTTAGTAAGCACTTTAAAGCAGCAGGTCTTCCTGTACCGGAAGTGCTTGCTGTAAATAGTGATGATACCATTTATATCCAAGAAGATTTAGGTACCGAATCGTTACTCAATCAAATTGAAAAAGAAGGGCATTCTTCAAACGTATATGCGCTTTTTCAAAAAAGTTTAGCGGCACTTGCGCGCATGCAAATTAAAGGGGACGAAGGCTTTAATTACAATTGGTGTATCACTGCAAAAGAGTTTGGTAAGCAGGCTATTTTGAGTGATTTGTTGTATTTCAAATATTACTTTTTAGATACGCTTCAGCTCCCTTACGATAAGCAGGCCATGCTTGAAGATTTTGAAGCATTAAGTACCTATCTCACCCATACGCAGCATAAGTATTTTATGTTCCGTGATTTTCAGAGTAGAAATATTATTGTCAATCAAAATGATGTGCAGTTCATCGATTTTCAGGGGGGCATGAAAGGTGCTTTACAATACGATGTAGCTTCATTATTGTGGCAAGCAAAAGCAGAATTGAGTGAAGAGTGGAAAGATGAATTGCTTTCTTATTATATGGATCAGGTGGATGGTTTATTACAAGAACCCGTAGACCGTATCACGTTTGAAAGTCAGTACAATGGATATGTATTAATAAGGCTCTTGCAAGTAATGGGGGCGTACGGATTTAGAGGTTTGTTTGAACGCAAGGCGCACTTTTTAGCAAGCATTCCACTAGCTATGCGCAACCTTCAGTTCTTTATTGAAAATAAGCGTGTGGGTATTGTTACCCCCGAATTTGACCGGGTATTAAAAATTGTGATGTCTGATGAAATGATTGCACGTTTTGAACCACCGCAAGCAAATGAGTCTACACCACTGATTGTTTCTGTTAACAGCTTTAGTTATAAAAAAGGATTCCCGGTAGATGATTCTGAAAATGGCGGTGGCTTTATGTTTGACATGCGCGGTATTTTAAATCCGGGTCGTTTTGATGATTATAAAAAACTATCAGGCCTCGATAAACCGGTGCAAGATTTTTTAGAACAGCGTACAAAAATGAACGAGTATTTAAATAGTGTTTGGGATTTAATTGATATTACGGTAGAGGATTATTTAAAACGAGGTTTTCAAAATTTACAAATCAATTTTGGATGTACGGGTGGACAGCACCGTAGCGTATATGCTGCAGAGCAAACGGCAAGACACCTCCGTAATAAATACAAGATAAAAACACAGCTTTCTCATACCAATAAAGCCAACTGGGTAAAATAATTTTTATGAAGGCAATGATACTAGCGGCAGGACTCGGTACAAGGTTAAAACCCTTTACAGATAAGCATCCCAAGGCACTGGCCATGGTTAATGGTAAGTCATT
>JAGNTI010000030.1 GCA_017987615.1 Sediminibacterium sp.
CCAAACAATGTTCCATCTTCACAAACAAAGCAAAGCCTGTCTACATCAGGATCTACAGCGATACCCATGCTTGCATTTTGCTTTAGCACTTCACTACATAAAGCCCTCAAATTTTCTGGCAGTGGCTCTGGATTGTGGGCAAAACGGCCGTTCACTTCTTCATTGATAACAGTTATTTGCGTAACACCAATTGCTCTTAATAATTGAGGTACAGCAAAAGCACCTGAACTGTTAATAGCATCAACCACAATTGAAAAATTACTTGCTGTAATGGCAGCAATATCTACAAGTGGATGAGCCGTAATAGCTTTAATATGTTCGTCTAAGGCCGTTTCATTTTTTGTTACAGTTCCTAACTGATCTACACTTGCAAAATTATAATTGTCTGCGTTTACAATTTCTAATAAGGCGGCGCCATCTGCTCCACTTATAAATTCACCTTTATGATTGAGTAATTTAAGGGCGTTCCACTCTTTTGGGTTATGACTAGCCGTTAATATAATACCGCCAGCTGCTTTTTCAAATACAACAGACATTTCTACGGTAGGGGTAGTGCTTAGGCCAAGGTCAATAACATCGATGCCTAAAGCCAAAAGTGTATTAACTACAAGGGATTGTACCATTTCACCACTAATGCGGCCATCTCTACCAATCACTACTTTTTTGTTGCCATTGGAACTTTTTAAAAGCCATGAACCATAGGCTGCCGCAAAACGAACAATGTCTAGCGGACTCAACGATTCACCTGGTACGCCTCCAATAGTGCCTCTTATACCTGAAATGCTCTTAATTAATGCCATATCTATACTTCATTAAAGCTGCAAACATAAATCAAATTTGTTGCTTTGCTTACCCTAATTTCGCATGAGTTTTAAACATTTATATGAGCAAAAAGGGTTGGTTTTCAGACTGGTTTAATTCTAGCTATTATCATGCATTGTATCAGCACCGTGATGATACGGAGGCTTTACAGTTTATACATAATTTAATCACTTATTTGACACCAAAGCCGCACGCAACAATGCTTGATATTGCATGCGGGAAGGGTAGGCATAGTAAGGCTCTATTTGACGCAGGATTTGATGTGACAGGTATTGATTTATCGCCAGCATCTATTGAAGCTGCGTCAACCATGCAAACAAATGGATTGAGCTTTTCTTGTCATGACATGCGGGAAATTTTTAAGGCCAATTACTTTGATTATGCGTTTAATTTTTTTACAAGCTTTGGTTATTTTGATACACACGAAGAACACCAATTAGCCATTAGTGCTATGGCAGCAAATTTAAAAGAATCGGGTACGCTTGTAATTGATTATTTAAATGTGGGTATCGTTGAAGAAAATATTGACAAAGAAGCAGTAACTCAAATTGACAGCTTTATATTTTATACCAAAAAGTGGCAGGACGATTTGTTTTTATTCAAAGAAATAAAGGTTGTTGATGTAGGTTCTAAAGAGGTGTTAGGCGTTTTTGAAGAACGCGTTAGAAAGTATGGGTTAACCGATTTTACGCTATTCATGCAAAAAGCAGGGTTAGAAATGATAGCCACTTTTGGAGACTATCAGCTTGGGTCTTACCATGTGGAAAGGTCGGATAGGCTTATTATGGTAGCTAAAAAGCATTCAATATCTTAGTATCTTTAATTATTAAGTCATTGTTTATGTCTTCTATTTTTGAATCCTTGCAATCATTTGATCAATCATTGTTTGTATATATCAACCGGGTTGCCACGCATCCGGTATTAGACACACTCATGCCTTTTTTTAGAGAATCTACTTTTTGGATTCCCCTTTATTTATTTTTAATTGTATTTGTTTTTGTCAATTTCGGCAAAAGTGGATGGGTTTGGTTGTTGTTTGCGTTTATTACAGTTTTATTAACCGATCAATTTAGTAGTAGTATCGTTAAAAATTGGGTAATGCGTCCAAGGCCTTGCAACGATCCTGTTTTTTCTAGTCAGGTAAGGTTACTCTTAGACCACTGTTCGGGAGGTTATAGTTTTACATCTTCACATGCTACCAATCATTTTGGGGTAGCTACTTTTTTATTTATTACCCTTGGTCGCTTTTTTGGAAAGTGGAAGTACCTATTATTTATTTGGGCGGCGCTTATTTGTTACGCCCAGGTATATGTTGGCGTGCACTATCCACTCGATGTTTTATTTGGTGCATTACTAGGATTTCTAATTGGCCAATT
This sequence comes from Sediminibacterium sp., assembly GCA_017987615.1. Taxonomy (GTDB): domain Bacteria; phylum Bacteroidota; class Bacteroidia; order Chitinophagales; family Chitinophagaceae; genus Sediminibacterium. The sequence continues at coordinate 2,199 of JAGNTI010000030.1, forward strand.
TGTTTGTTGGGCGTATCAAAAATCAGATCCATTAAATGTTAACCATGCCTCGTAATACTTTTATTTTTTCATTATTAGCCGCTTGTCTTGTTTGTGTGATAGGGATGCTAGGTATTCCGCTCATTGATATCGATGCAGCTCAGTATGCTTCTATGAGTAGAGAAATGGCTAGCACAGGTAATTATTTACAACTCTATGATTTAGGGAAAGATTATCTAGATAAACCGCCATTGTTATTTTGGTTATCCTCCTTAAGTATTCAACTATTGGGTGTGCATGATTGGGCCTACCGTTTGCCTTCTATACTTTGTTTAGGACTTGCATTATGGTCTACATTCAGGTTTACACTTTTGTACTACAATACTTTAACAGCACAGCTTGCAACACTAGTGCTCGCTACATCACAAGCCTTTATTTTAATGGCCCATGACGTTAGGTGTGATACCATGCTAATGGGTTTTGTTATGTTTAGTATTTGGCAATTGGCGGCATGGTATCAAACTGGTTTATGGAAACATTTTGTGAGCGCTTTTGTTGGAATTGGGCTAGGTATGTTAACCAAGGGGCCTATTGCTATTGTGGTTCCGGGTGTAAGCTTTGCTATTCATTTTTTATTACAGCGTAATTGGAAACAATTTTTTAGGTGGGAATATATTTTGGGTATAATGATAGTAGGGGTACTGCTTATTCCAATGAGCATTGGACTCTATAATCAGTTTGATTTACATCCAGGAAAAATAATTCATGGCGTGCCAATACAATCGGGGCTTCGTTTTTATTATTGGACCCAAAGTTTTGGTAGGTATACCGGAGAAAATGTTTTCAATGAAATGAATCATTTTACTTTTCTATTAGAAAATATGCTTTGGAGCTTTTTGCCTTGGATATTTATATTTTTAACCGCGCTAGTTTTATCGGTTTATGATCTTGCTAAGTCAAAATGGAAACTGCAAGGCACGCAGGAGTTTATTGCTGCTGGCGGTTTTATTGCCACGTATTGTATGCTTGCAAGAAGTCAGGCTCAACTTCCTCATTATATATTTGTAGTACTGCCACTTGCTGCAGTTGTCACAGCAAAAGGGCTGCATCAAATTTATTATTCGCAAAGCTTTTTAAAACTTCAAAAAGTACTGCTCTATTTTCATGGTTTTATTTTTTCAATTTTATGGGTGGCTGTTATAGGGATTGTGTTTTTGGTTTTTACAGACATGCCTATTTACGTTAAAGTGTTTGCTGTTATAGGTGCCAGCTATTTCTGGTATGTTTTGTTTTTTAAACAAACCCCTGCTCCAAAGTTTATTTCTTTAGCCCTATATACTATACTTGGGGTTAATTTTATATTAAATACTTCTTTTTATCCAAGGCTTTTAAAGTACGAACTTGGTGTTTCTGCGGCAGCTTTTATCAATCAAAATAAGTTACCCAAAACCAGTGTTTACCTGTATGAGATTGATGAGAGTAGGGCGCTTCATTTTTATGGCAATCATTCTTTTGAACGGATCTTCGATAGTACACTTTTAAAACCAACACAAATCTTAATTACCAAGGCTTCAAGCTACCCGTCATTACAACAAAAATTCCCTGCATCTAAGATACTCCATCAAAATGCTTATTTTGGGGTAAGTATGCTAACACTGCCATTTTTAAATCCGGCTACCAGAGATAAAGAAGTAACCCCATATATTATCGTAGCTTTGGCAAAGTAGACCTACACCAAATCACCATCCATCAATGACAGAGATTTTTATAATTTTAGGGCTGATACTTATTAATGGCTTCTTTTCTATGGCCGAAATTGCGCTTGTTTCTGCCAGAAAAGCTAGGTTAGAGGCGCAAGCAGACAAAGGCGATGTAGATGCTAAAAGAGCACTTAAGCTGGCCAATCATCCTGACACTTTTTTATCTACCATACAAATTGGTATCACGCTTGTAGGTGTTTTAACAGGTATTTATTCGGGAGGGACTTTTAAGGAACCACTTCAAAATTGGCTTTTGCAATTTGCTTTTATTGCACCTTATGCGCAAACTGTTGCAACACTCATTATTGTTATACTATTAACGTATGTATCATTGGTGCTAGGCGAACTTGTTCCAAAGCGCATAGGACTCAGCAATCCAGAAGGGATTGCAAAATCAGTGTCTGTAGTGATGCAATCGGTTACATTTATCATGTACCCTTTTATTTGGTTACTAAGCGCATCGTCTCATTTAATCATGCGCATTTTACGCATGAAACCCAATGACAATCAGGTAACGGAAGAAGAAATTAAAGCGATTATTAGTGAAGGTACCGAGCAAGGAACTATTGAAGAAGCGGAGCAAGAAATTATTGAACGTGTATTTCATTTAAGTGACCGAAATATTACTTCACTCATGACGCATCGAAGTGATATTTTGTGGTTAGAGTCTACTAAAACAATTGCAGAAATCAGGGCTCAAATGCCGGAGAGTTTACATTCTATGTATCCAGTTTGCGAGGGTAGTATTGATCAAATTAAAGGGGTAGTATCACTTAAAGATTTATTTGTGGCAGATGGGGCAAAACGAGTAAGCGATATTGCTAAAGACGCAAAATATGTTCCTGAAAATAACTCTGCCTATCAGGTGCTTGAGAGTTTTAAGCAATCCAAAATACACCACTGTTTTATTGTTAATGAATACGGATCGATAGAGGGGTTGATTACCTTAAATGACATATTAGAAGCCATTGTGGGAGATATTCCTGAAGCCGAAGATATTGATTATGAAATTTTAAAAAGAGCAGATGGCACTTATTTAATTGATGCGCAACTTCCGTTTTATGATTTCTTAAGTTATTTTGATAAAACAGAATTTATGCTACAGGGGGATCAAGAATTTAATACCCTTGCAGGCTTTATCATTCACTCCTTAGAAAAAATTCCAACAACTGGTGAAACGCTTGTCTGGAAAACCTTTACGTTTGAGATTGTTGATATGGATCAACACCGTATTGATAAAATCCTCGTAACACTTACAGAGGAGGACTAATTAAAACACAAAGTTTGCTGTTTTATTAGGGTAGTCTAGTTTGTACGTTTTTTCTGTCCCTTTAGACTTTACATGTATGATATTTACTTGCGTATTTTCTAGGTCGTAGAGTATGTCGCAATCAATGCCTACGGTATTAGCACTATTTATATTTTGTGCTTCAAAATAACACCAGGTACTTTCTTTTTGTTGTTCAAAGCCAATGATCTTATAGCCAATGGGTTTACCATTTACAATAACCGTTAGGTGTTTAGAAATGTATTTTTGAATTTCTTCATTTACAAATTCTCGGTTGGCCGGTTGTAAAATATCAATTTTTGAAGTGGTATATTTTTGAAGTGTTTTTTCTAAGTCTTCATTAAAAATACGCACACTCATTTCAATACTTCTTTCTTTTGGATTATGGGTGATATCAATTACAGATACAAAAAATGGGTGCAAAATGGCTAGAAGGCTGGTGAGCGTCCAATGAATTAGTATATTTACCATGGTATCCTGATATTGATAACAAAGGTCTAACTAAATTTTGATTTTTATGCATGAGTTTTGGATGTATACCCAAATAGGATTCAATCATATCGCCAATTTGTCTGGCATGGATCATATTTTATTTGTGGCTGCTTTATGTATCCGGTATCAATTTTCAGATTGGAAAAAATGGTTGATATTGATTACCGCTTTTACCATTGGGCACTCCATTACCCTTGTTTTGAGTGTGTTCAATTACCTTGATTTCTCCACTAATTGGATCGAATTTCTTATTCCCGTGACCATACTTATTACATCTATTAGTAATATGTTTGTCAAAAAGTTTAGCTTTAAGACCCGTTTTCCGGTTATTTATTTTTTTGCCCTATTTTTTGGCCTGATTCACGGGTTAGGATTTAGCTTTTACCTAAAAAGCTTGTTGGGATTGCAGCAAAATATAGCCCCAGCCTTACTAGCCTTTAATTTGGGGCTTGAAATAGGCCAAATACTGATTGTGATGGCTATTTTAGTTATTTCATTTATATTCGTAACGCTTTTAAAGGCCCCTCGAAGAGATTTTATTTTGATTGTCAGTGGTGGCATTCTTGCACTTTCTCTTCAAATGGCCATTGAGCGGTATTTTCATCTTTAATCCATTATGCTATGAAGCAATTTTTTGCATGTTTAATGTTTGTTGCAGTGTGCACAGTATCATTTGCACAAAACATTCAAAACAATCCAACCTCAAACCACGGAAATAAGTTTGAGCAGTTAGGAACCATTTTATCTACGCCAAACGAGTATCGTACAGCGAGTGGTGCACCAGGACCAAAATACTGGCAACAACGCGCCGACTATAACATCAAGTGTGAGCTCGATGAGGCTAACCTTTTATTAAAAGGAAGTGAAACCATTACGTATTTTAACAACTCTCCAGATGCGTTAACGTATTTATGGCTACAGCTTGATGAAAATGAGCATAGCACCGTAAACAAAGCTGATTTTCAGGACGGAAGTTCTTTACGTCAAGTTTCTCAATCTTCTATTGCAGCTTTAGAAGATGCAAAAAAAGACAATGGCTATGGTCATATCATTTCTAAAATTACAGACGCTACTGGTAAGGCTTTAAAATACACCATCAATCAAACAATGATGCGTGTTGATTTACCTACAACCTTACAGCCTGGTCAAAAATTTGTTTTCAATATCACTTGGTCTTATAAAATTTCTGATCGTTTGGTATTTAGAGGCAGAGGTGGTTACGAATTATTCCCTGAAGATGGTAACAGCGTGTTTACCATGGCTCAGTGGTTTCCAAGACTTTGCGTATACTCTGATTTTCAGGGTTGGCAAAATCACCAGTTTACTGGTAGAGGCGAGTTTGCTTTAACCTTTGGTAATTATAATGTATCTATCACTGCACCTGCTGACCATGTTATTATGGGAACAGGAGAGTGTCAAAACTATGCTCAGGTATTAACACCTGCACAGTTAGCTCGTTGGAAGACAGCGCAAACTGCTAAAGATGTAGTTGAAGTAGTAACACTAGAGGAAGCAAAAAATGCAGAGAAGCAAAAAAGCACTGCTAAAAAAACTTGGGTATTTAAAGCAGATAATGTGCGTGACTTTGCATGGACTGCGAGCCGTAAGTTTGTTTTTGATGCGATGCCAACTTATGTAGAAGGCAAGAAGGTAATGTGTATGAGTGGTTATCCTAAAGAGGCGTACAATTTATGGAGAAGATATTCTACCAAAGTAGTAGCACATACCATTCGTTCTTATTCTAAATTTTCTATTCCTTATCCGTACCCTGTAGCACAAAGTATTGAAGCTTCAAACGGTATGGAATATCCAATGATTTGTTTTAACAATGGTCGTACCAATAAAGATGGTACCTATAGTGAAGCAACAAAGCTTGGTATGATTGGCGTTGTAATTCACGAAGTAGGACATAACTTTTTCCCAATGATCGTGAACTCTGATGAGCGTCAGTGGTCATGGATGGATGAAGGTTTAAATACTTTTGTTGAATATTTAACCGAAGAATTATTTGACAACAAATATCCTTCTCGTAGAGGACCTGCTTTTGGTATTGTTGATTATATGAAAGCGCCTAAAGATCAGTTAGAGCCTATCATGACCAACAGTGAAAACATTATTCAGTTTGGACCAAACGCATATTCTAAGCCAGGTACTGGTTTAAATATTTTACGTGAAACCATCATGGGTAGAGAATTGTTTGATTTCTCATTTAGAGAATATGCTAGACGTTGGGCTTTTAAACATCCAACGCCTGCAGACTTATTTAGAACCATGGAAGATGCAAGTGCTGTTGATTTGGATTGGTTCTGGAGAGGTTGGTTTTATAGTATCGAAGCTTGTGATATCGCTATTGATACGGTAGCACATGCTGTATACGATGCAGCAGCGCAACCACGTGCTGGTGGCATGGGTGCTAGAGCTGGTGGTATGAAAATGTCAATTGACAAGCCAACCCTTAATAGTTTTGAAGACATTTCTAAAATTAGAAATAGAGAAGATAAGTCAATCATTTTTGCAACTGATGCAGATACCTCTTTAAGAGATTTCTACTGGCGTTATGCAAGAGGTATTGAGCCTTATGATGCTGTAACTAAAAATAGCATGCCTTCTTTTGGATCACCAGAAGCATTGTCTGACAATGAAAAAGCAAACTATAGCAATGTGCATCTATATGAAATCACTTTTAGCAATAAGGGTGGACTTGTAATGCCAATTATTGTAGAGTTTACCTATAAAGATGGTACCAAAGAAACAGAACGTATTGGTGCGCAAATTTGGCGTAAAAATGAAAACAAGGTATCACGCGTATTTATGTCTCGTAAAGAAGTAGCGAGCATCAAACTCGATCCAATGCGTGAAACTGCAGACATCAACGAAACCAATAATTTTTGGGGTAACGTAAGTGCTGAGCCTAGTAAGTTTACTTTGTTTAAGCAACGTGCTCTTGGTAGAGGTCAGTCATTTGGTTTAAATCCAATGCAGGCTGCACAAGAAAAGAAAAAATAATAAAAGATCAACCAATATTAAAGCCACTTGAATTATCTTCAAGTGGCTTTTTTTATTAAACCATCCTTATGAAAAATATTGTATCCATTTTTGTTTGTTTATTTTTTGTGCTTGTTTCAAATGCTGCACGCGTTGACACGGTTGTCGTGTATAGTAATGCGATGCATAAAAATATAAAAGTAGCTGTAGTTATTCCAGACAATGCTAAGGGGCAAACGGGTGTAAAATTCCCGGTTGTTTATTTATTGCATGGATATAGTGGCAATTATGGGAGTTGGTTAAAAGATGCGCCACAGCTGCAGTTCAGAGCCGATCAATACCAAGTTATGCTTGTATGTCCGGATGGGGGATATGGTAGTTGGTACTATGATAGTCCAATTAATGATTCTATAAAATATGAAACATTTATTACCAAAGAGTTACTGCCATACATCGATTCAAATTTTCCAACAAGCGCAAATAAAGACCACCGTGCCATTACAGGACTTAGTATGGGAGGACATGGCGGATTATTTTTAGGTATGCGCCATTCAAATTTATTTGGAAACGCGGGCAGCGTTTGTGGTGGTGTTGATATTAGGCCGTTTCCTAATAATTGGGATATTAAAAAATCATTAGGAACGATTACAGATCAGCCTCAAAACTGGGATAATTATTCAGTGATCAATATTGCAAAAAACCTAAAGTCCAATCAGTTGCATATCATTTTTGATTGTGGCGTATCTGATTTTTTTATAGAGGTAAACCGTTCTTTGCATCAGTTATTACTAGCTAATAAAATTGATCATGACTACACCGAAAGACCGGGTGGACATAACAAAGCTTATTGGGGTAATAGTATTGATTATCAGTTGCAGTATTTTGCCAAAAGCTTTATGGCAGCTATCAAGTAAGGGTTAGCCACCGGTTTTGCCGTCCACTATTTTTTTGCCTTTGTTTTTCTTTTGAAACTCGAGTACTTCTTTGGGAATTATTTTTTTAGTAGCCGTATCTGATTTTGATTTGGGTGTGCTTGTATTTGGTAACACACTGCTCGTGTCAGCAGGATCTTCTTTTTTTGCATTGGGGTCTTGCAACACATCCAAAATCCAGCTTTCGGTTCTCAATTTCTGACCAGTATAGGGATCGTAAATTTTCCAGGTGCCATGTTTTAAAGATGCGCCCGTTGTTTTGACAATAACCTTTTCATACAAATTAGGATTGTTGATATCCTGCACATCAATGGTATCATAGGGTTTAGAAGGGTCAATGGCTTTCCAAGATTCCTCTCTTTCAATACCCTGAATGGTTAAATAGGTGCAAATGCCATTTTTTAAACCCCATTTATAATTTTCGATGGCCATGGGATCGCCCATTAAATTAAAACGGCGCCAAGTACCTTCTTTTTTATCGTTTATAAAAACACCTTCTTCTACGTAGCCTCTTTCGCCTCTAATAGGTGGAAATTCGATTTTCCATTTGCCTCTTTTTACTCCACTAGCTTCTGTGCAGTTAAGGGTATCGCCTTTTGAAGTGATTCTAAAGGTTTTGCACTGCCCATAAGCTGTGCTGTAAAATATTATGGAAAAAAGGACAAAAAGAAGGCGCATTTTCTTACATTTAATCACTTAAAAATACAAATTATAAGTACGATTATGAGAAAAATACTCAGTTTTTGCCTTTTGCTAACATTGTCTTTGTATAGCACTGCTCAAATTAAACCTACACCTGCTTCTGAAAGGTTATCCTCTATAGAGCAGCGTAAAAAATTATTAGATGCATCCACCATTAATGGAACTGCCTTTAGAAATATTGGACCAGCAGTCATGAGTGGAAGAGTTGTAGATATGGCTGTTAACCCTGACGATCCCACTAATTTTTATGTGGCGTATGCTACTGGCGGTTTATGGCATACCACCAATAATGGTCAAAGTTTTACACCTGTGTTTGATTCTGAAGCCATTATTACCATTGGTGCAGTAGCCGTTAACTGGAAACACAATATTATTTGGATAGGTACCGGTGAAGTAAATAGTAGTAGATCATCCTATGCTGGTATTGGTGTTTATAAATCTAGCAATGGAGGTAAATCTTGGGATTATCTTGGACTTCCTGAAAGTCATCACATTGGCAAAATTGTAATCAATGAAGCGGAGCCTAATACAGCGTGGGTTGCTGCATTGGGTCATTTGTATTCTCCTAATAAAGAGCGTGGCGTTTACAAAACCACAGATGGCGGTAAAAATTGGAATCAGACTTTATATGTAGATGCTAACACAGGTGCTGTTGATATTGATATTGATAGCAAAAACCCTTCTATTTTATATGCTGCAATGTGGTATAAAACTAGAACGGCTTCAAATTTTGAAGAGTCTGGTAAAACAAGTGGTATTTATAAAAGTACCGATGGTGGTAATACTTGGAAGCAAATCAATACTCCAAGTTCTGGATTTCCAAATGGTGATGGTGTGGGAAGAATTGGCTTAGCCGTATATCCTCAAAACCCTAATACTGTATTTGCTGTGGTAGATAACAATTTCCACCAACCAGAAACGGCATTAAAAAACACCACCGATACTACGCGTTATGTGTTAAGGGACTTTAAAGATTTAAGCAAAGAGCAGTTTGCAGCACTTGATGATAAAAAATTAAATGCATTTGTAAAATCTCCGCGTAACCAACTGCCTACAAAGTATACAGCTGCTGGCATTAAAGAGGCTGTAAAAAATGGAACATTAGCACCAACCTGTATTTGGGATTATTTGTATGATGCTAATACGGCTTTATTTGAAACGCCTATTTATGGTGCCGAATTATACCGAAGCGATGATGGTGGTGCAAGCTGGAAAAAAACACATGATAAAACCATTGGCATTTACAGTACCTATGGATATTATTTTGGTAAAGTGTTTGTTAGCCCAACCAATGCTAATAAAATTGCATTAACGGGAGTGGGTGTTGTATTAAGCACCGATGGCGGAAAAACGTTCAAAGAAATTGGCAAAGAAAATGTACACGCAGATCATCACTATGTTTGGATGAATGGCAAGCGTGATAGTCATATGATTATTGGCAATG
>JAGNTI010000031.1 GCA_017987615.1 Sediminibacterium sp.
GTAAGGTTTGCTTTGGTGTTAGGCTTAGTAATACTTTGGTATTCGTAATTAAAATGCGCAAAAATCCATTCACCACTATGCTTTTGAATGAATGCATCAACTGCCTCGGCGTTTACGCTATCAAGGGCAATAAAAGAAACGGGGCTAAGGGCGGCTATGCAATCTAATACACCGTATGGTGAGTCATAAGCATGGTTATCTAAAAAAGTGCAAACCTCAAACTGGTTAGACCAGTGTAAGATTTGCACTTTAAATGTTTGTGGGTTATCTATTAAAAAAACCTGCTTATTTTTTTTCACGTAGGGCTACAGATGATTAAAAATCATCGTCATCGTCATCAAATCCACTGTTCTTATCATCAAATAGATCGAAGTCGTTGAAGTCGTCGTCTAATTTAAAATCATCTTCTTCAGAAGCGGCGCCTTTCTTTTTAGGACCTGCAGGTTTTTTGGTTTTACTTTTAGGTAAATCAAATTCTGCAAAGTCTGGATCCCAGCTTTCATCTTCTTCACTTGCATTCCAATCATCATTTTCTTCTTCCTCATCAAAATCTTCATCGTCTTCGTCAACGGATTTCTTAGATGCGGACTTACTACTAGATTTTTTCGGCGTTGACGTTTCGTCATCGTCTTCAAAATCATCATCATCTTCTTCCAATTGCTTTTTGCTTTTGGAAGAAGCTTTGGGAGCAACTTTTTTGTTTGCTGCTTTAGGGGCTGAGGACTTTTGATCCTTATCAGATTTCACTGCCATATTTCTAATAAGATTTACTGCGTAAAAATTCAACGCAAATTCCTTTTATCCAAATAAAATTGCAAAAAAATTTAAAATATTTTTTCTCCTAAATTTTTACTATTTGTTCGCGACCTGGTCCGTTTGATACATAAGTGACAGGTGCGCCAATATAATTATTGATAAAGTCTACGTAGGTATTCATGGTAGCTGGAAGTTCCGATGCCAATTTTAATTGAGTGGTATCCATATTCCAACCTTTAAAACTTTGTAAAACAGGGTCAATTTGAATGTTTGACATCTGGAATGGCACTTCTTTAGTGGTTGCGCCATCAATACCATATGCAGTACACACTTGTAGCTCTTCAAAAGCGTCTAAAACGTCGGCTTTTGTCATAACTACCTGTGTAACGCCATTAATCATACACGCGTATTTAAGGGCTACTAGATCGATCCAGCCGCATCTGCGAGGACGTCCAGTGGTTGCGCCAAATTCACTTCCTATTTTTCTAATTTCTTCACCAACACTATCGTGTAATTCGGTAGGGAATGGACCGCCACCTACTCTGGTGCAATATGCCTTGGTTACACCAAAAACTTCATTGATTTGTTTTGGAGAAACGCCAAGTCCAGTACAAACGCCTGCAGAAATTGTATTCGAAGAAGTCACAAATGGGAATGTGCCAAAATCAATATCTAGCATACTACCTTGAGCGCCTTCAGCCAATACTTTTTTACCAGCTTTAATTTGGTCATTGATATAATATTCGCAGTTGATAACATTGAGCGTTTTTAAAAACTCAAGGGCTTCAAAAAACTCTTCTTCCCACGCAGAAATATCTTCAATAAAGTGAAAATTGTCTAATAATTTTTGGTGCTTTAAACGCAGCTTAATGTATTGTGTAGTAAAGCGCTTGTCTAGCAAATCACCTACTCTTAAAGCGTTACGGCCAGTTTTGTCCATGTATGCTGGTCCAATACCTTTTAGGGTAGAACCAATTTTGCTTTCACCTTTTGAAAGCTCAGATGCTTTATCTAGTGCACGGTGCGTAGGAACAATAATATTGGTACGGGCAGAAATAAATAGATTTTTGCGTACATCAATACCAAATGCTGCTACTGCATCACATTCTCTTTTTAGTGTTACTGGATCTAGTACCACACCACCACCAATAATATTGACTTTGTTTTGGTGAAAAATACCAGAAGGTATTTGGTGAAGTACCATTTTTTTGCCTTCTACATATAATGTATGTCCGGCATTGGGTCCGCCCTGAAAGCGCGCAACAATATCATAATTGGGTGCAAAATAGTCTACTATTTTACCTTTCCCTTCGTCACCCCATTGTAACCCTAATAATACGTCAACCATAATTTCAAATTTGAAGAACAAAAATAAGTCTTGGAAGCCCTAATAAAAATTAATTTTCCGCTTCTGCGTCAAAACGGTCTACGGTTTGGATGCCATTAAGGGCTTTGAGCCTTGTAACAAGTACTTCTAGCTCTTCTTTGTCGTGTACAAATATTTTTATGGTACCCTCAAAAAGGCCTTCTTTGGATTCGATGGTAAGACCCGCAATGTTGATGCGCAAATCTCCACTAATAATATTGGTAATTTTATTAATAACCCCTACATCGTCCATCCCAATAATTTTCAGACCCGTTAAAAACGATATCTCTTTATTTTTTGCCCACTTGGTTTTAACAACCCGGTGTCCGAAATTGGCTAATAATTGTGTAGCATTGGGACAGTTGGTACGGTGTATAATAAGCCCCTTTCCGGTGCTAACAAAGCCAAATACGTCATCACCAGGTATTGGATTGCAACACTTAGCGAGTGCATATTTGATTTTATCGCTGCTTTCTCCAAAAATAATCAGTTCCGATTCTTTTTTAGAGTAGGTTTTGGTAGCTCCTGCATCTGTTGATGTTTCTGGGAGGGTGGGTTTTGGCCTTGGTATTTCTAGTTTATCGCCATGTACCAAAAAGTCTTTGAGTTCTTTTAAATCAATCGATTTGGTAGCAATTTTATAATGCAAGTCCAGTCCGGAAGGTAGTTTGTAAAAATGCACTAGTTCTTCCAGGTTGTGCTGGCTATATGCCGCACCCATACTTTCTAATTTACGTTGAAGCACATATTTCCCATCTTCTGCAATGGTTCTTTTTTCTTCACGTAATGCGTCTTTAATTTTATTTTTTGCCTTTGCAGTTACAACAAAACCCAGCCAATCTTCGGAAGGTTTTTGTTTGCTACTTGTAATAATTTCTATTTGATCACCACTGCGCAGCACATGGCTTAATGGCACAAGTTTATGTTGCACTTTTGCGCCAATACATTTAGAACCTACTGCAGAGTGAATGGCAAATGCGAAATCAAGAGCGGTACTTCCAGTAGGCAGCATTTTTACTTCTCCCTTTGGTGTGTAGACATAAATTTCTTCTGCTAAAAAGGAAGTTTTAAAATCTTGTAAAAAATCGAGACCCGCACCATCTTGCGTATTTAAGACTTCTCTTATTTGACCAAACCATTTATCAAAACGGTCTTCGCTGTCGTTGCCTTCTTTGTATTTGAAATGTGCAGCTAAACCTTTTTCTGCAATTTCATTCATACGTTTTGATCTGATTTGAACCTCTACCCATTTACCTTGCGGCCCCATCACGGTTGTGTGTAAAGCCTCGTAACCATTGCTTTTGGGGTTACTCAGCCAGTCTCTTAAACGCTCTGGCGAAGGCATATATTCGTCCGTAATTGTAGAGTACACTTTCCAACAATCTTCTTTTTCTTTTTCGGGTGCAGAATCTAAAATAATACGGATTGCAAATAAGTCATACACTTCTTCAAATGCAACACCCTTCTTTTTTATTTTATTCCAAATCGAGTGAATGCTTTTAGGTCTTCCGTAAATTTCAAATTCAAAACCACTATTGGTTAATTTTTCTTTAATTGGTTTTACAAACTCGTTGATATACCTAGTGCGTTCTCTTTTTGTTTCCGCTAATTTTTTTGCAATGTCTTTGTATCCCTCTGGCTCCATGTATTTCATGGATAAATCTTCGAGCTCAGTTTTTACATTGTACAGACCCATTCGGTGCGCAAGTGGTGCGTACACCCAAATGGTTTCAGAAGCAATTTTTAATTGCTTTTCTTTTTTCATATAATCTAGCGTACGCATATTGTGTAAGCGGTCTGCTAGCTTAATAAGTATTACACGAGGATCATCGGTGAGGGTTAATAAAATCTTTTTAAAATTTTCGGCTTGCTGCGATGTATTGGTGTCCATTACCGACGAAATTTTGGTAAGGCCATCTACAATTTTTGCAATTTCGGTACCAAATTCACGCTGTACATCTTCGAGTGTAATATCGGTGTCTTCTACCGTATCATGTAAGAGTGCACAAATGGTACTTCTTACCCCCAGGCCAATTTCCTCTACACAAATCATGGCAACGGCAATGGGATGTAAAATATAAGGCTCGCCACTTTTACGGCGCATGGTTTTATGCGCATCGGCAGCCATTTCAAAAGCCTGACGTACGAGTTCTTTGTCGCCTTTTTTTAATTTAGGCCTGAGGCTTCTAGAGAGTGCACGGTAATGCCTAACGATTTCGTTTTTCTCTTGCTCGGCATTTAAATTATATTTTGGAAGTGCGAGTTCGGCACTCATTTGCGGGTCCTGATCCATATCTTTTACGAATATACGAATTAGCCCGCTTTTTTTGTGCTTACATTTGCATTTCAGTATGAGCAAGTCGGCACCTAAAAAAGTTTTTAGTTTTCTATTATTGGTAAGGGTTTTCAAATTTGTAAAGCCCTACCGCGCTTTATTTTATGGGAGCGTTTTGCTGGCGATTGTGATGGCTATTTTTGCGCCAGTTCGTCCTTATTTAATTCAGTTAACAGTAGATATGGCTACCGGAAAAACGGTACATATTCCAGGCTGGCTCAAACTTTTTATTGCCAAGCAAAATTTATCCGACGCATCAAAATTTATCATTGCGGTAACGCTTTTTCAAGTCGTTTTTTTATTTGTTGAAACGACCATTCGGTTTTTCTTTTCCTTTATGACAGCAGCTCTAGGACAGCGCGTGGTAAAGGATTTACGCATAGCGGTGTATGAAAAAATTGTAGGTTTAAATCTACGTCAATTTGACACTACGCCCATTGGCACGCTCACCACTAGAACCATTGATGACATTGAAAGAATCAACGATATTTTTTCGGACGGCCTAATTCCAATCATTGCAGATTTACTTACTATTATTTTTACACTAGCTACCATGTTTTGGATCAATTGGCAACTCACGCTGGTAAGTTTAGCGCCATTCCCCATCATGATTATTGCCACTTATTTTTTTAAAGAAAGTGTCAATAAAAGTTTTGTAGAAGTGCGTAATGCAGTGGCTAGTTTAAATGCATTTATCCAAGAACATTTATCCGGTATGGCGGTGGTGCAAGCATTTGCAGCGGAGGGTAGAGAACTGAATAAGTTTAAAAAAATTAATGCCGAACACCGCCTCGCAAATATCAAGGCCATTTTTGCATATTCTGTGTTTTTTCCAATTGTAGAAGTTGTTTTAGCTATCAGTACTGGCTTACTGGTTTGGTTTATTGCAGGCAATGCACTAGACGCTGGGCTTTTAATGTCATTTATCCTTTATCTGAATCAGTTATTTAGGCCGCTTCGCGTGATTGCCGATAAATTTAATGTACTCCAAATGGGTATGGTAGCCGCCGAGAGGGTGTTTAAAGTGATGGACAACCCCGACG
The DNA here is from genome assembly GCA_017987615.1 of Sediminibacterium sp. Lineage (GTDB taxonomy): Bacteria > Bacteroidota > Bacteroidia > Chitinophagales > Chitinophagaceae > Sediminibacterium. Next base: position 5,501 of record JAGNTI010000031.1, read on the forward strand.
AAATGCCGCCAGATAGCCCAGAATGCACCGATGCAGGCGTTTTAAAAGGAAATATTGACTTCAAAGACGTTTGGTTTGCCTACAAAGAGGACCAGTACGTGTTAAAAGGGATCAATTTTTCGATTCAGTCGGGACAGACGGTGGCGCTTGTGGGCCATACGGGTAGCGGTAAAACATCTATAATCAGCCTGTTAAATAGACTCTATACCACCCAAAAAGGGTCGTTGCTTTTAGACCAAAAGCCTATTACTGCTTATACCTTAGAAAGCCTGCGACGCAATATTGGCGTGGTTTTGCAGGATGTCTTTTTATTTTCAGGCTCTATTTTGGACAATATCACCCTTCGCAATCCAGCCATTACGGAGGAGGAAGTTGTAAAGGCAGCTAAAATGATGGGCCTACACGATTTTATCATGCAATTGCCGGATGGATACCAGTATCATGTGATGGAGCGGGGTGCCACCCTGAGTTTAGGGCAGCGTCAATTGATCTCTTTTATTAGGGCCCTATTATATAATCCATCGGTTTTGGTACTAGATGAAGCCACTTCTTCGGTGGACTCAGAAACGGAACTACTCATTGAAAAAGCCACCGAAACCCTCATAACCGGCAGAACCTCAATCGTTATTGCCCACCGCCTCTCCACCATCCGAAAGGCCGATTTAATTATTGTACTAGACAAAGGGGAGGTAAAAGAGGCCGGAAACCACGAGTCTTTGCTCCAAAAGGACGGTTTTTATGCCCGTTTGTACGAAATGCAATTTGAAAAGAAAGACCCCCTTTCTGTGTAGGATTTCAGGGGTATAATCCCTATCTTTGCCGCAAATTTCGAGAAAGGTATGACGTTTAGAAGCATTAAATCTTTACTGGTAAAGACTTTCAGCGTTTTTTCGTTGCTGATAGCAACCCAAGCATTTGCTGGGGAAAATCATACACCGGCCACTTCAGAGGCGGGTGCTGTAGCCCCTGCTGCCGCAGAAGCCCATAGTGCTAAAAAAGAAGGTGATTTTAATGTAACCGAAACCATTTTAGAGCATATTAAAGATGATCATAGCTGGCATATGTGGGGTCATGTATCCATTCATTTACCTGTTATCTTAAAAACGTCAAAAGGCTTTGAAGTTTTTTCTTCAGAAAAATTAGTAGACGAACACCACGAGCCAGCAGTATACAAAGGCAATTTTGATTATAAACTTGTTGAGGGTAAAACAAAAATTGTGGATGCAGCAGGAAACGTTGATGTTGAAGCAAGCAAGCAACTCTGGGATTTTTCTATCACCAAAAACGTAGCAAGTTTATTTATCTCTGTTTTTATATTACTAGTAGTGTTGTTAACTGCTGCTGCAGGGTATAAAAAAACAGGTGTAAAATCTGCACCTAAAGGACTTCAATCTTTTATGGAGCCTATTATTTTATTTGTAAGAGATGAGGTTGCTATTCCAAATATTGGCGCAAAAAAAGCTGGTAAATACATGCCGTTTTTGCTCACTATTTTCTTTTTAATTTTAATCAATAACTTTTTAGGTCTTATTCCATTTTTCCCAGGTGGCGCTAACGTGAGCGGTAATATCGCATTTACCATGACGCTTGCTGTTTGTGTGTTTATTGTGGTGAATTTAAGTGCCAACAAAAGTTACTGGGAACACATTTTTTGGATGCCTGGTATGCACTGGAGCATGAAATTATTTTTAGCACCGATCGAGTTAATTGGTGTATTTACAAAGCCTATTTCTTTAATGATTCGTTTGTTTGCGAACATTACTGCAGGCCACATTCTAGTATTAAGTTTGATTTGTTTAATCTTCATATTCAAAACGGTTTTTGCTTCTGCAATTGCGGTTCCTTTTGCTGTGTTTATTGGTATGATTGAGTTGTTGGTTGCATTTTTGCAAGCCTTCATCTTTACCATGCTTGCGGCAATGTATATTGGAATGGCTACAGAGGAGCACCACCATGATGCACATGGAGAAGCAGCACATCACTAAAAAATTATAATAACTTTTTTTCAATAACAATTAAAACGTAAAAAAATGGTAGTAGGAAGTGTTGCCGCAATCGGCGCTGGATTAGCTGCTATCGGTGCTGGTATCGGTATCGGTCAGATTGGTAAAGGTGCAGTAGAAGGTATTGCACGTCAGCCAGAAGCTGCTAATGAAATCCGTTCAAACATGATCGTAGCTGCAGCTTTCGTAGAGGCAGTTGCATTGTTTGCAGTGGTAGTAGCCCTTTTGGGTAACGGCTAGTCCGTAAAATTTTATACAAGGTCTCGCGCAAAGGGCAACAGGCCTTGTATTTTTTTCAAGATTTTTTTTAATTAAGATAAATGTCTTTTATGTTGTTAGAGATCAATCCGCTGGTATTACCTGATATCGGACTTGTATTCTGGAACACCGTTGCATTCCTTTTACTACTCGTAGTTCTCGGAAAATTTGCATGGAAACCTATTTTAAAAGCGATCAATGATCGTGAGCAAGGTATCGAAGATGCTTTAGCAAAGGCCGACAAAATGAAATCTGAATTAGCAGCGATGCAATCAGAGAACGAGGCTTTACTTGCAAAGGCGCGTGAAGAAAGAGCTACTTTAATCAAAGAAGCAAAAGAAACCGCTGACAAAATGGTTGCTGAAGCTAAAGAAAAAGCAAAAGCACAGTACGACGCTATTGTTGCTGATGCACAAGTTGCCATCAATCAACAAAAAAATGCTGCTCTAACAGATGTAAAAAATCAAGTGGGTGCTCTTGTTATTGAAGTAGCTGAAAAAGTGTTGCACAAAGAACTAAGCAACAAAGCGGCACAAGAAACGTATATCAACGAATTAGCTGAAGGCGTTAAATTAAACTAAGCAAAATGCCCAATCCAAGATTAGCAAGCAGGTATGCAAAAAGTTTATTAGACTTAGCCATTGAAAAAGGGCAGTTAGATACAGCTTATGCAGACATGAAATATTTGCAGGCAGTATGTGCGGCTAGTGCAGAATTTGTAAATCTTTTGCGTAGCCCAATTATTAAGGCCGATCAAAAAAATAGCATTATTACAGCAGTTACTACTGGAAAGGTTAGTGAACTTACTGCTTCTTTTAATAACCTACTGGTTAGAAAAGGAAGAGAAAGTGATTTGCCTGAAATCGCAACTGCATTTGTGGAACAATACAATGCTTTAAAAGACATTCATAAAGTTACACTCACTACTGCTGTAGAAGTAAGCGCTGATTTACAAAATGCCATTGCGCAAAAAGTAAAAACAGCACATTCATTTGCAAGTGTAGAATTAGAATCAAAAGTAGATCCTTCATTAATTGGTGGATTTGTACTTGAGTTTGATAACAACTTAGTAGATGCAAGTGTAGTTAGAGATTTAAGAGATATTAAAAAACAATTTCTGCAGAACTTGTATGTTCCGCAGATGTAATAAACAATAACAAATCATCATTTATAAATAGAATATCATGGCCGACATTAAACCCGATGAAATATCAGCGATACTCAGACAGCAACTAAGCAATTTTAATGCAAGTGCTGATTTAGAGGAAGTAGGTACCGTATTACAAGTGGGAGACGGTATTGCCCGTGTATATGGCCTTAACGGCGTACGCAGTGGTGAACTAGTAGAATTTGAAAATGGAACCAAAGCCATTGCCCTTAACCTTGAAGAAGATAATGTGGGTGTGGTATTGATGGGCGAAAGTGGCTCTATCAAAGAAGGTGCAAAAGTTAAAAGAACTGGTAAGATTGCCTCTATTAAAGTAGGTGAAGGTGTTGTTGGTCGTGTAATCAACACATTAGGTGAGCCTATCGATGGTAAAGGTCCAATTGCTGGTGAATTATATGAAATGCCACTTGAGCGTAAAGCGCCGGGTGTAATTTATCGTGAGCCAGTTAAAGAACCATTACAAACAGGTATCAAAGCAATTGATGCAATGATTCCGGTAGGTCGTGGTCAACGTGAGTTGGTAATTGGTGACCGTCAAACTGGTAAAACTGCCATTTGTGTTGATACCATTATCAATCAAAAAGAATTTTACGATGCAGGCAAGCCTGTATATTGTATATATGTAGCGATTGGTCAAAAAGCGTCTACTGTTGCTGGTGTTATGAAAACCCTAGCTGACAATGGCGCCATGGCGTACACAACAATTGTTGCTGCTCCTGCTGCTGATCCAGCTCCATTACAATTCTACGCTCCATTTGCGGGTGCCGCTATTGGTGAGTACTTCCGTGATACCGGTAGACCTGCTTTAATTGTATTTGATGACTTATCTAAGCAAGCAGTTGCTTACCGTGAGGTATCATTACTTTTAAGAAGACCTCCTGGACGTGAAGCATATCCTGGTGACGTATTCTATTTGCATAGCCGTTTATTAGAGCGTGCTGCAAAAGTTATCGCAAACGATGAAGTTGCAAAAAACATGAACGACTTACCGGCTTCTATCAAGCATTTGGTAAAAGGTGGTGGTTCATTAACGGCACTTCCAATTATCGAAACACAAGCGGGTGACGTTTCTGCATATATCCCTACCAACGTAATCTCTATTACCGATGGTCAGATTTTCTTAGAAGGTAACTTATTTAACGCAGGTATTCGTCCAGCGATTAACGTAGGTATCTCTGTAAGTCGTGTGGGTGGTAATGCGCAGATTAAGTCAATGAAAAAAGTAGCAGGTACCCTTAAATTAGACCAAGCTTTATACCGTGAGTTAGAAGCGTTCTCTAAATTTGGTGGAGACCTTGATGCTGCTACTAAATCTGTAATTGACAAAGGTGCACGTAACGTAGAAATCTTAAAGCAAGCTCAGTACACGCCATTTACCGTAGAAAAGCAAGTTGCAATCATTTACTTAGGTACACAAGGTTTACTTCGTGAAGTAGCTGTTAAAAATGTAAAAGAATTTGAAGCTCATTTCTTAATGGAAATGGAAAACAAATTACCTGAAGTTTTAGCTGCCTTCAAAAAAGGAGATTTACCTGAAGATGGCCTTAACAAAATGGTTGAATTAGCTAAAGGTTTAATGCCTCAATACAAATAATAGCACTGTCTATATTTTTAAAAGCCTCCACGTTTGTGGGGGCTTTTTTATTACCGAACATCTTGGCTACTTGTTTGTTATTATAGTATGTCTTCAGTTATACAAGTGCAGGGTCTCACCAAAAAATTTGGGCATCAATTTACAGCAGTCAATGATTTATCGTTTTCTGTAAATAAAGGAGATGTGTATGGCTTTTTAGGTCAAAATGGAGCGGGAAAAAGCACCACCATTCGGATGCTTCTTTCGCTGATAACACCAACTTCGGGTAGTATCGAAATTTTTGGTATGCCACTACAAGCAAATAGGGCTGCCATTATGCAAAATGTTGGTGCTGTTATAGAAAAGCCAGCGATGTATGAATACTTAACGGCGTATCAAAACTTAAAAATATTTTCTGCATTAAGTGGGGTATCAAAAACCAGACTGCAACTATTACATGAATTAGATGTTGTAGGCCTCGCTGCAAGAGCACATGATTTGGTACGCACTTTTTCGCAAGGGATGAAACAACGACTTGCTATTGCCATGGCCATGGTAAATGATCCTCAACTTATTTTACTTGATGAACCTACCAATGGATTGGATCCACAAGGTATTGCGGACATTAGAAATTTAATTTTACAACTTAGTAGAGTACAAGGTAAAACGGTGCTCGTTTCTTCTCACTTGTTATCTGAAATAGAACAGGTTGCTACAAGGCTTATTATTATAGATAAAGGTTGCAAATTAGTAGAGGGTGATAGTAAAGATTTATTTGACACGAGTAAAACAGTGGTAGCCATTCAAACACTTAATAATATAGAGGCTACAAAGCAGCTCATGCAAACAAACTGGGCCAGTCATGTACTAATAGACCGCTCTTCGGATAAAGAAATATGTATGCAGCTCGACGAAAAATTGCTCCCTACTTTACATATAAATTTAGTTGAAATGGGTATTGGGGTGTTATCTGTAAAACCCATGCATTCTTTGGAAGATTATTTTTTACGTATCACTTCAACGCCATCTTATGTTTAGTCTTGTTCAGGTAGAATTGTATAAAATATTTAAGCGTCCAAGAACTTATATAGCTTTTGGAGCAGTGGCTGCACTTATTGGCATCATTCAGTTTGGCTTAAAATTAGATGGCAAAAGCTACCTCGATTTTATGCTAAACGATTTAAGCAGCTCACTTGAAATTGATGGTAAAATTTTAAATGGCTACTTGGTTTGTTATGTAATGCTTCAATTACTGCTCGTGCACGTGCCGCT
>JAGNTI010000032.1 GCA_017987615.1 Sediminibacterium sp.
TCATATGCTTTATCAAGTGTTAAGATCAACTTTTCTACCGAACTAATAACAGCTAGAATTACGATATCCGCTGCAATAAATTGTCCAATATTGATTTGTTGATTCAGTAACAAATAAACACCCACAATTAACATAGCTGCCGTAATGATAATTTTAAAGGCTACAAGACTCCAAAACTGTGTCAATAAAATTTTGAAATAGCTTGTGCGTGCAATTAAATAGTTGCTAACTAAATCATCCGTTTTATCGATATGTAAAGATGTTTTTTTAGCGTACTTAAATGTTTTGACAACCCTTGCTAATTCTTGTAACCATGCCGCTGTTTTGTATTTATAGTCGCTGGCTAGTAAGTTTTTGGTAAAACCTTTAGGAAGTGTTGTTGCAAGTATAACATACAAAAGCACCACTAGTACAATACCAAATGCAATAAAAACTGGGTGGTAGAGCGATAATAAAATAATACCAAACAAAATCTGAATAAATGCAGCTGGAATTTCTAGTAAAATCTTTTCGATACCTTTTTGTAAAGTAATGGTATCAAAAAACCTATTGACAAGTTCTGGTAAATAATAGTTGTCTAGCTTTTCAATATTCAAATGCGGAATCTTGTTTGCAAAGCTTAAAGCATCCCTGGTATAAATCTTTTGTTTGATTTTTTCAATAATTTGGAGTTGTCTAATCTGAAAAAGTCCGTTTAAAAAAACGCCCAGTACGACAACCGTAATGAGTACCACAATAGACGTGGATAATGCCCCAGCCATTACAAATCCAATAATACTTTGGATGCCAAGTGGCGTAACAAGTTGCACTAAACCGGCTAGTATGGCATAAATATAAATTGCTGACACTTCTTTTTTGTCAAGCTGTAAAATAGCTATTAGTTTTCTAGCAGCTACAATGGGTGAAATTTTCTTATAAGTCATCATATTTATATAAAGGGTCTATTTCAGAACATGCTTCCATTTCAAATACGGGCTTGATGATACCGTCTTTTAAGCCGTACACCCAACCATGTAAGTGTGGCCTTTGTTCATTTTGCCAAGCTTTTTGAATGATAGATGTTTTAGATAATTGTAAAACTTGTTCTTGTACATTTAATTCTACAAGGCGGTCAAACTTGCTTTCTTCGGTGGTATGCGTGTCAAGTTCTGGTTTATGAAACCTGTAAACATCCTTGATGTTTTTAAGCCACATGTTTAATATTTTGTTGTAGCTATGGTTAGACATGGCAGCCTTAACGCCGCCACAGCCATAGTGTCCGCATACAATTACATGCTTAACTTTTAAATAGGTTACCGCATAATCTAGTACACTTAATAAATTAACATCGGTATGTACCACCATATTGGCAATGTTTCTGTGTACAAAAATTTCGCCGGGCTGGGTATTTGTGATTTCGTTGGCTGGCACACGGCTATCGCTGCAACCAATCCATAAAAAATCAGGCGTTTGAATTTCAGAAAGCCTAGAAAAAAATCCAGGGTCATCAAGTTTACGTTCTTCTGCCCAAGCCTTATTTTCTAAAAGTAGTTTTTCGTAGATTTTCATTTTTTTGTATAATTTATGAGCAAATGATTGGGATTGTATTCGTGTAAACTAAACGAAACCGAAATGTTTTTTAAATGAACGTGACATAAAAAGTCATTTATTTCATCTATTACATCTTTGTCAATAAAGTCTGCTTTTTTAACATCAATTAAGACGTAAGAGTTGTTAGGTAGCGACTCTAACTTTTGCTTGATGATGGCTTTGTTTAAAAACGTGATATCTTTTCTAAATCTGATGAGGTATTGATTGTTGTCTTGTATCATTAATATGGCAGATTTGAAATTCCCGCGAATAATAAAAATGACACTTACAATAATGCCAATTGCGATACCAAACAATAAATTGCTAAATAAAATGGCAATGATCGTAACCAAAAAAGGAATAAACTGATTGAGACCTTTTTTAAACATCTCTTTAAATAAATTAATTCTTGCTATTTTATAACCCGTAACAATAAGGATTGCTGCGATAGCACTTAAAGGTATTTTATTGAGTATAAATGGAATGAATGCAGCACATACGAGTATGAGCGCACCATGAAATATAGTAGACTGTTTTGTTTTACCGCCTGCACTAACATTAGCAGAGCTTCTTACAATAACTGATGTAATAGGAAGCCCACCAATTAGACCTGATAAAATATTGCCTATTCCTTGTGCCTTTAACTCTTGATTAGATGGAGTTACTCTTTTTAAAGGATCTAATTTATCGATAGCCTCAATCCCTAAAAGTGTTTCAAGCGAAGCAATCACTGCTAGCATAAATCCAGCAAGCCAAACCTCATGGTTACCAATTTCATGAAAGTTAGGAGATGTAAAAAATGATAAAAAATCTTGCATAGTATTAGCAACAGGTAGCGATACCAAATGTTTTTGTTCAAGTGGTGCCATTTGTAATATATCTGCACTATACGTGTTAAGCAAAACTGCTAACAGTACAACAACGAGTGGACCTGGTACATAATGAATCCATTTACTACTTTTGTAATTGAACTGCTCCCAAAGTATTAATAAAATTAAAGACACTATACCAATGAGCACTGACATGGGTGTCAAAAACTCTACCGCTGTTAAAATAGTGGTGATGGTATTGTTGTGGTCATCTTGTAAAAAAGATTCGTCTCCTTCAAAATCTGCATCATAGCCTAGTAAATGCGGAATTTGTTTCATCATTAAAATTATTCCAATAGCTGCTACCATTCCTTTAATCACAGCATTGGGAATATAGTCTCCCACAATTCCACCTTTTAAAAAGGCAAATAAAATTTGAAAAGCTCCAGCAATTAAAACAGCCAATAAAAATGTTTCAAAACTTCCTAATTTAATAAGCATGGCAGATACCACAAATGTTAAACTAGCCGCGGGTCCAGAAACACTTAACTGTGATCCGCTTAATTGTCCAACTACAATTCCTCCAATGATACCTGCAATAATGCCTGAAAAAATTGGTGTTCCAGATGCAAGCGCAATGCCAACACAAAGTGGTAGTGCTACAAGTAGTACTACAATGGATGCAGAAAGGTTGTCACCTAGGTGCGTATATAATTTTTTCATTTATTGTATTTGATAAAACCCAAATTAATCTAGTTGTACTAGTAGATATGCGAACCTGCTTATGCAAATAATTTGTTGGGCGGCGGGACGGGTACATCGCTAATATGATGTACGGGTAAGCTGGTTTGAAATGCAGCGTATGCAGTTGTTAAACTGTTTTGTAAGTTAACTTGGTAATGGACTTCTTGATCTTGGTTGTCAACGAATGAATCGTTGCATTTACTCAATTCTTTAATGCTTGCGCCAGAACAATTAATTTCTTCATTTAGCTGGTTGTCAAATAGGATTTCACCTATTTCACGAACGGGTAACACCTGTATCAGGAGCACCCCCAGTAAAATGATATTTATAAAAGTTCTTTTCATAATGATGTACAAATATAGCACCCGGGTATTACAACAATTGGAGTGTTAAATAGTTTAACAAGTTTATAAGCATTATTTGACAACGATATGACAATCAATAATTTATTTAAATGTTTAAACCGCCACAGGCGCTAATTACCTGCCCGGTAACATATGAGCTCATATCACTCGCTAAAAAAAGTGTGGTATTAGCAATTTCTTCTGCCTTACCAAACCTACCTAACGGTATTTTGCTTAAAAAGGCAGTAGCGGCTTCTCCTTCTTTTAAGTAATGGGTCATATCGGTTTCAACAAAACCAGGGGCAATGGCATTGCATCTAATATTTCTGCTTCCAAGTTCTAGGGCCACAGATTTTGTAAATCCAATAATGCCCGCTTTACTTGCTGCATAGCTACTTTGACCAGCATTGCCTCTTATACCAATGATAGAACTCATGTTGATAATGCTACCAGACTTTGCTTTCATCATGGGTCTGATCACCTGCTTGGTCATATTAAAAACACTCTTTAAATTGGTGTCCATCACTTCATCCCACTGTTCTGCATTCATACGAAGCAGTAAATTATCTTTTGAAATACCTGCATTGTTCACGCAAATATCAACGGTACCAAATGTTGCAACTACATCATTTACAAAAGCCTCACACTCTTCAAAAATGCCCGCATTGCTTTGGTAGGCTTTAGCTTTAACGCCTAGGGCTTCAATTTGGCTTACTAGCGCGTTTGCTTTTTCGGCACTACCGCTGCTTACATAGGTAAATGCGATATGGCTTCCTTGTTCTGCTAATTTTAATGCGATGGCTGCACCGATTCCACGGGCTGCACCTGTTACGATGGAGACTTTCCCTGCTAGTAATTTCATATCTAGTATTTGTAGATATGTAAAACGAATTTTAGCTATGCATATTGTTGTAAAAGCAACAATAATTCATCGATGTATCTGCGGTCGTTGCTGAGTCTTGGCACTTTATGTTGACCCCCCAGTTTTCCTTTGTTTTTAAGCCATGTATGAAATAATCCTTCCGGAAGCGCGGTAACTTTTGGAAGCCCTAAAGCGATGTCTTTGTAGCGCTTGGCTTCGTAGTCGCTATTTAAGGATTTTAAGTGCTGGTCGAGGGCTATGGTAAATGCAGCAAGGCTTTCCGGCGTGTTTTCAAACTCAATAAGCCATTCGTGTGCCCCTTGGTTTTGATCTCCAAAATAAATGGGCGCCGCTGTATAATCTTTAACCACGAGTCCGGTGCTGGCAGCTGCTGCTGCAATGGCTTTGTCGGTATTATCGACCATCACTTCTTCGCCAAATGCATTGATAAACTGTTTGAGTCTGCCCGTTACCACAATCCGGTAAGGAGCAAGGCTTGTAAATTTAATCGTGTCTCCCACCAAATAACGCCATAGGCCACCGTTGGTGCTAATGACCAGTGCGTAATTTTTGTCAAGCTCAACTTTGTCAAGTCCTATCGTGCGGGGTTTTTCTTTTCCGTATTCTTCGGTGGGCATAAACTCATAAAAAATCCCATGGTCTAAAAACAAAAGCATGCCTTCTACACTTGGGTCATCTTGTGCTGCAAAAAATCCTTCGGAGGCATTGTACATTTCAAGATAGTTGCATCCCGGTCCAATTAATTTTTGAAACTGCTCTTTGTAGGGCGTAAAAGAAACGCCACCATGAATGTATAATTCTAAACTAGGCCACACTTCTTTTAAAGTTTGCTTGCCTGTAATTTCTAAAATTCTTTTGATGAGTAAAAGTGTCCAAGTAGGAACGCCAGAAATAGAAGTTACATTTTCTAGAATGGTAGATTGTGCTAGCTGTTCAATTTTTGTTTCCCATTCATCCATCAGTGCAATGGATAATTCAGGTGTGCGAATCCAGTTTGCCCACATGGGTGTATTTTGAAGTAGTACGGCGCTTAAATCGCCCACACTAATTTCATCATTGATCTTACTTATTTGATGACTTCCACCAATCACAAGTCCTTTACCAGTTAGTAAATCACTATCATTGTTAAATTTATAATAGAGGGCTAATACATCTTTTGCTGCTTGGTAATGACAATCTTCTAAACTTTCTTTGGTGATAGGAATGAATTTACTTTTGTCCGAAGTGGTGCCGCTGCTTTTTGCAAACCATTTTACTGGTGTGTTCCATAGCACTTGGTCTTCTCCCTCAAAAAGCCTGTCAATAAAGGGTTTCAGGTCTTCGTATTCGCTAATTGGAACGGCTTCTTTAAACTTTCGAATATTAAATATTTCGTTGAAACCATATTTTCTACCAAAGGATGTGTACTGTCCATGTGTTACTAAATCTTGTAACACTTCTCTTTGTGTTGCAACAGGATTTGCTACCCATCTTTCAATATGCGCAATTCTTAATAGAGCAAGTCGTGATATGGCAGGACTTAAAAATTTCATGCGAATTAAAGCTTAGCTTCTTTTCCCATGTCAATAATCCAATCTTTTCTACGAAGCGTAAAATTGGTTCCTAAATACAAACGTCTAACGTCCTCATCGTCTGCTAATTCTTCGGCAGTTCCGTGTTTAAATATTTTTCCTTCTATTAAAAGGTAGGCTCTATCACAAATGGACAAGGTTTCATTTACATTATGGTCTGTAATTAAAATCCCAATATTTTTTGTTTTTAATTTTGCTACTACGGTTTGAATATCTTCTACAGCAATAGGGTCAACGCCAGCAAATGGCTCATCTAATAAAATAAATTTTGGATCCACAGCAAGTGCTCTTGCGATTTCTGTTCTCCTTCTTTCTCCACCACTTAAACTATCGCCATTATTTTTTCGAACCAGTTGTAAATTAAATTCGTCGAGTAACGATTCTAATTTTAATAATCTTTCTTCTTTTGAAAGTGTCGTCATTTCAAGTACCGCTAAAATATTATCTTCTACACTTAAACTTCTAAAAACGCTGGCCTCTTGAGGTAAATAGCCAATACCCATTTGGGCCCTTTTGTACATCGGTAGCTTTGTGATGTCTTCTTCGTTTAAAAACACGGCGCCTTCGTCCGGCTTTATAAGACCCACCACCATGTAAAAAGTAGTTGTTTTACCAGCACCATTGGGCCCGAGTAAACCTACAATTTCACCTTGTTTAACCGTAACGCTTACATTGTTTACAACGGTTCTACCCTTGTAACTTTTTTGAAGTGCAGTTGTATGTATAATTCCGTTCAAAATAGATGGTTTCTACAAAAATAGGGCTTCTAACCCTCTTCTGTATCAGGATTTGAGGCCCATAGTCCTTTTTATAAAGCCATTTTGGCTGTATATTGCAACAATTTTAATATTTGCCCCCCACAAAGCAGCAATCATGAAAGTAACGGATCATTTACAGCAGGCAAAAGACACCCTTATTTCTTTTGAAGTGTTACCTCCGCTAAAAGGTAAGACCATCAATACTTTATATGAGCATTTAGACCCTTTAATGGAGTTTAAACCTTCTTGGATTAATGTGACCTACCACCGTAGTGAAACCATGTTCAAGAAAAAAATAGATGGCACTTTTGAAAAAGTAGATGTTCGTAAACGCCCAGGTACCGTAGGTATTTGTGCCGCTATTATGAACCACTATCAAGTGGACGCTATTCCACACATTATTTGTGGTGGATTTACCAAAAGAGAAACAGAAGACGCTTTAATTGATTTAGACTTTTTAGGTATTGACAATGCACTTGTGTTAAGAGGAGATGCTGCAAAAAATGAATCTTCATTTGAGCCGGAAAAAGATGGCAATCATTTTGCTATTGATTTAATTAGACAAGTAAACAACATGAACAATGGTGTTTATTTAGATGAAGACATTAAAAACGGCGGGCAAACAAAATTTTGTATGGGTGTTGCAGGATATCCAGAAAAACATTTTGAAGCACCCAATTTAGAAATTGATTTAAAGCATTTAAAAAACAAAGTGGATGAAGGCGCAAGCTACATCATGACACAGATGTTTTTTGACAATCAAAAATTTTATGATTTCGTGAAAGCCTGTAGGGATATGGGTATTAGCGTTCCTATCATACCCGGACTTAAGCCTATTACAAATAAAAAACAACTTTCTGTTTTACCCCGAATATTCCATGTAGACATTCCTACAGATTTGTCTAATGCAATTAATAAATGTAAAACAGATGCCGATTGCGAACAAGTTGGAACCGAATGGTTGATACAGCAAAGTAGGGAGCTTAAAGCTTTTGGCGTACCTGTACTACATTATTACACCTTAGGAAAACCAAAAGTGATCTTTAACGCAGTTAAAGAATTGGTGTAATTATTTGGTAGGCGCTTTTTTACTTTTTACCTGAATAATATCGTCAAACTGTTCGATCGTTAATTGTTTGGCAATGATGCGTTTGTCTTTGTCTAACAAATAAACAGTAGGTGTTTTATAGATATCGTAAAGCTGCCTGTAATTGGCCCTGCCTGCTTTTTCATCCGCTTCTTTTGCAGCTTTTGTTTGGTAGGCATGTATCCAATTTTTCAAGTTTTTTTCTGTCACAAATTTTTTCCAGGCAGCTTGTTCTGCGTCGTAAATATTTACACCTAACATGGTCATGCCAACTGCTTTCCACTTAGCTCTATAAAAAGAATCCAGTCTTGGAAGCTCTTCTTTACAATGTCCACAATTAGGATCGTAAAATACCACCATGGTATAGGTAGAAGGTGTCTTATAGAGTGAAACGGCTTTGCCTAGGGAATCCACCAAATCTAGTGCTGGTGCAGGTAATCCGAGCTGATTGGCCATTAAACTGTAGGCTCTTTCCGTGACTGTTTTTCGAGACGCAGGGTTTAAAATAACCGTATCGCCTTTGGCATAAAAGTTTTCAAATAAATACACAAATACTTTGTCTTGCCCCATAAATTCGGGCGCCATATATTTATTGGTAAACTTGGTAAGTAGGTATGGATAAATTTCTTTTCCTGTTTTTGCCATTAGTAACATGTACTTAATTTCTTCAATTAAAGAGTCGGGTTCAGCAGAAACATAGTACTTAAAATACTCGTCTAATTTAGATTCAAAAAACGGTGTTCTTAAAAGCCTGTCATCATTAAAAAGTACGTCATCCCAAAAATGATTTTTGACAAAACGGTATGGCGCCAAAGAGTCTGGTTTTCCGTTAACTACAGGCACAGCAGGCGCTACAGGGCGTTTCATGGCACTAAATAGCATCGCTAATAATGAGCCAGGATATTTTTTTACGATATCGTTTCGATAGCCTTCTACAAGCTTATCTACCTTTCCATACTCGTCTGCTAATCGGGTAGAATCGGCTTTGGTTTTAGCTGCATTAAATTCGTTTCGGATGTTTTGAAGTTGTTGTCCTTTTTCAGAAGAAAAACCAATATAGGCTTTAAATAAATCGTTATCGCGTGAACCAGTAATGGTTGCTTTTTCTTTAACAGTTGTATCACCTTCGATACTAAAATGTTGGTTATCGTCCATTAAAAATTCAAACTGCTTGGTAATTTGTGGCGTAACCACAAAATATACGCCACTCGTTAATTTAGTATCGCCTTTAAAAACGCCTTGACCACTGGCATCTAGCATGGTAGAGTCTACGAGCACCAGACTTTTACCATAATAACTCCCTATATAGATTTTACAATTTGTTAGGGGCTTTAATTTGATATTTATACGCCTTCCAGCAGGTTTTGTTTGTGCACTAATAGCGCTATTCAAACATAACAGTGTTAAAAAGGTGATACAAGATTTTGCTAAAAAGTTCTTCATAGAATTAAATTCTATGCAAATTTAGGTAATTAGATCATGCAGCCTCTCAAAGCATCTTATATTTGCATGCAGTGAGAAAACAAAAAAAACAGCCCATTTTAGAACAGGTATTGGTGCAAGACTATGCAGCCGAGGGCAAGGCATTAGCACGCGTAGACGGCAAAGTGGTATTTATTGAAGGCGCTGTACCAGGCGACGTTGTGGATGTGCAACTCAAAAAAAATAAAGCCGATTGGGCAGAAGGCTTTGTCGTGTCCTTTAGATCGTATTCCGAAGACCGGGTGCAACCCTTTTGTGCCCACTTTGGTGTATGTGGTGGATGTCAGTGGCAAATGCTTCCTTATGCAAAACAACTGGTGTATAAACAACAACAAGTAACCGACAATTTAACAAGAATTGGACGCGTTAACTTGCCGGCAATTAACCCCATTATTGGCGCTAGTCAGACGGAATTGTACCGTAATAAAATGGAATACACGTTTGCTACTAAAAAATATATTCCTTCCGAACTATTTAGGGAAATGAAAGCAGCTGGTGCCGATTTTTCCAATCAACCGGGTGCTGCTGGTTTTCATGTGCGTGGATTTTTTGATAAAGTGGTAGAGGTA
Organism: Sediminibacterium sp.; assembly: GCA_017987615.1. Lineage (GTDB taxonomy): Bacteria > Bacteroidota > Bacteroidia > Chitinophagales > Chitinophagaceae > Sediminibacterium. Next base: position 9,817 of record JAGNTI010000032.1, read on the forward strand.
GATACTTGTCATTTGCAAGAAGAGCCTACCAACTTCATTCGTAAAATGGTAGCGCAGTACGCACTCGATCATGACCTTCCCTACTACGATGTAAAGCAGCATACAGGCTGGTTGCGAAATATGTTTGTGCGTAACACCACCACTGGTGAACTCATGATCAATGTTGTGTTTGGTTACGAAGATGAACTACACCGCCTTGCATTACTAGATCAGTTACTAGAAGCCTTTCCAGCGATTACCACACTACTGTATACCATCAATACAAAACGAAACGATAGTTTGTATGACCTAGATCCAATAACCTATTTTGGAAATGGAAGCATCACCGAAAAACTAGAAAACTTTTCGTTTAAAATTAGTCCTAAATCATTTTTCCAAACCAATACCAAGCAAGCCGAAAAGCTCTATCAAGTAACGCGCGAATTTGCTGAACTAGATGGTTCGCAAGTGGTGTATGATTTGTATTGTGGTACCGGAAGCATTGGAATTTTTTTAAGCGAAGGCGCTAAAAAAGTAGTGGGTGTAGAAGTGGTAGCTGACGCTATCGAAGATGCAAAAATAAATGCAGCACTCAACAATTTAAACCACACTGCATTTTTTGCTGGTGACGTTATTGATATTGTAGATGACGCTTTTTTTGCCACGCATGGCAAGCCGGACGTGGTTATCACAGATCCACCAAGAGCGGGCATGCACGATAAACTCGTAAAAAAATTATTAGAAATAGCAGCACCAACTATTGTGTACGTGAGTTGTAACCCTGCTACACAGGCTAGAGATTTAGCGCTCCTTGATGAAAAATATGAGGTTACTAAAATACAGCCTGTAGACATGTTCCCGCACACACTCCACATCGAAAATGTAGTGCAGTTAAAATTAAAAAAATAGTATGACAGAGTTTAGACCCGGCCGATTTGAAATTTTGCCTGTTATCATTAAAAATCTTTTAATCATTAATGGGTTATTTTATTTGGCGCAAATCACATTTCCAGAATCACCAACTGCAAATTTTAGCCTCGAAGATTTGTTTGCACTACATGCATGGCAAAGTGAATTGTTTAAGCCATGGCAACTGGTAACCCACTTATTCATGCACGGCGACTTCTATCATATTTTAGGCAATATGTTTGCGCTTTGGATGTTTGGATCGGTGTTAGAAAACTTATGGGGTTCTGCTCGTTTCATTACATTCTATTTGGTTTGTGGATTAGGCGCAGCGCTTATTCATTTGTTATTTTTAAATTATGAATTAACGCCACTCATTGAAGAATTTCAAACCAGAGAAAAACTAGGGCTTATCAATGAAGCAGTAGCTTTCAAATACAATCAAATTATTAATACCGCAACGCTTGGCGCTAGTGGCGCCGTGTTTGGCATATTGGCGGCCTTTGTGTATCTCTTTCCTAACACTTATATCTATTTGTACTTTTTTGTACCCGTTAAAGCAAAGTGGGTAGGTCTAATTTATTTTGGCTTTGAAGTTTTTAGTGCCGTGCAAAATGCAGCTGGCGACAATGTTGCAAGATGGGCACACGTGGGTGGCGCACTTGTAGGACTTATAATTGTGATTACTTGGAACAAAACAAACAAAAAAACGTTTTACTAGTATAAAGCCCATTCATGCCACAACAACGTTTTATGTCAAATAGAAAAATGCTACTCGGAGAAGACAGCAATGCGCTTGTTTTTTTATTTGCAGTAAACATGACCATTTTTGTGCTCATCAGTTTCTTAAAAACAGTGTATTATTTAACGGATACACCTTTAGAGCTTTTTGAGCGTCAAATTGTGGATTGGTTTAGAATGCCTGGCAGTTTTGCAGGAGTTATGTATAAGCCATGGACTTTTTTGATTCACTTTTTTAGCCAGTATCATTTTTGGCAACTCGTAAGTAGCATGTTATGGCTTTGGAGTTTTGGCTATATTTTTCAGGACTTATCTGGCAATAAACAT
>JAGNTI010000163.1 GCA_017987615.1 Sediminibacterium sp.
AAGAATATTTATTAGAAGGCTTAATGATTTTTGTTGCGGTAACACTTGGTTATGGTGCCGAAAATGTTAGAGAGCATTATGTAGAAACAAAAAAAGCACTTATCAGTGCCAAAAATTTATACGTAGATGTTACATACGACTCTATAGGTTATGCAAGAACAAAAATTAATAGAAACAAGCAAGACAGTTGTTTCGAAATCATCAATGCCCATTATAACAACAATAAGCTAGATAAAGAAATTCCAGCAGTTTATGCAGCACATGGCTATATGGCTTTAAGAATGTTACATCAAATGAATACGCTTGCATTAGATGAAGTAAAAAACTCTGGGACTTTAAAATTTTTAGAATCAGACGAATTAAAAGCCGCTATTCAGCGATATGCAAGTTATACTGCTGGCCTTAAATTAAGAGAACAGCGTGAATTTGGTTATATAGACAGAATGCTAGACCCTATTTCAATTAAACATTTTGAGTTTAATTTTTTTAGAACTGCTTTAGATAATTTAAAAATTGATAGCAATAAAATAGTTGTTAAAGTGCCAATTCCTACCAATCTAAAAATTATAAAAAAAGAGCAATTAGATTGGGATAATTATATTGCTATTTTAGGAATGTTACAGACAATAAGAAAATCTACCGATAAAGACTACATAGAGCCAACACAAGAGCAGTGTCACGAACTATTAACCCTATTAAGAAACTACCTTATAAAGCACGATGCCTTAGAAAACAACAATCATTAAAAATGGAAGTACATCACGCACACCATCCAAATCACAAGAAAAAGATTTCAGAATATTTACTGGAGTTTTTTATGCTATTTTTTGCGGTAACACTTGGTTTCTTTGCTGAAAACTATAGAGAACATAGTATTATAGAACACCGCATGCAAGAAAATTATGCTGCCATTATTGTTGATTTAGAACAGGATAACTTAAAAATAGATAGCATTTTTACAGAGGCAAAAAACGGCATCAACTTAATTACTTTATCGCATGTATTGTATAAGTACAAAACAAGAGACTTTACTGAAAAGGAGCTCATGGACAGCATCTACAACATTAAAGGAATTCCAAGCTACACAACGTTATTTGTTAACAATACGACTTTTAAAAATATGCAGTCCAGTGGTTTACTTAGCTATGTTACCGATAAAGATTTAAAAACGGGTTTATCTTATTATTACGAAGTCTTATTTAAGAAATTAAATGACAACAACAAACTTTTTGATGACGTAGGAATCAACTACTTAGATAAATTTTTGATATTTAGTCATGGTTCTGGTTCAAGAAAGTGGCTAGCTGATATGTATCAAGAAGTAAGCCGAGATGATAACGATGAAAATGGATTTGCAGATCCAAAACAATATCGAAAATTTTTAATGGGGCTAACATCTGCTAAATCAATTTTTACTTCCGACGACTTTGTCATTGCAACCAATGTTTATATTACTAGATACTTTGGCTATCAACGCATACTTAACACAGTAAAAGCAAACAACAATAAATTAATCCAGCAATTAAAAGCGCAACTAGAGCACTAATCAACATTTAAATGGAAGTACATCACGCACACCACCCGGCACACAAGAAAAAATGGTCAGAATATTTACTAGAATTTTTCATGTTGTTTTTTGCGGTAACGCTAGGTTTTTTTGCTGAAAATGTAAGAGAACACCAGATTGTCATTGAAAGAAAAAATCAGAATTTACAAGCCATGGTGCAGGATTTAAAAAGAGATTCTGCTCAATTAGAACTTAGAATTGTAGAGTACACAAAAGCAATTAGAACATTTGAAAATTTAAAGTACGCATCTTATCAGTACCACAATCAATTAATGAATGAACCCGACTTTATTAATTATGTAACCAATCAATACGATTCATCAAATATTGGTGATAGCTTTTTCTCAAACAATTCGGCTTATAAAAACACCATTGCTACAGGTAGTTTAAGTGTAATTGAGTCTTTGCCTGTCAAACAATTGATTGCAGAATATTATGAAGAGCTCAGTGTAAAACTTTCAGATAACAATAGAAATTTAGATGATGAACTCAATGAATACATTCGTACCGATATGCAAATTGGGAATTCTATCAATTCTGAAGTGACTAAAAATTTATCTAAACTAACACACCAACAAGTACTAGAAGATCATAAAAAAAATCCGGCTTTTAAAGCAGCCATATTAAGCCCAACTTTTACCATTCACACCAACAAATTTGAAATGAGGTGCGATTATTACTTATACCTGCTAAAGCGGTTCTTACAAGTAAACAAAGCCCTTTTGCATGAGCTAGAATTTGAAAAGGAATAGAAGTGATTTTTTAAAGGATTAGCTTATATTTAAGTATTCATTAATATTTAATTATAAGCCATGAAAAAATTACTTTTTTTATTGCTATCACTTACTGCTGCTTCAAGTTTTAAATCCATAGCACAGGCTCCTTCAAGTATTAAAGTATCTCAACAGACTTTTGTCACGTATCCTTTTTCGGATCCGGATCCAATTGCGTCACAGACGTCCATTTATCCATATTATAGGTTTGATGGTTTTACCAATAAGCCCGTTAACAAAAAATGGACGGTTGTAGAACTCGAAAACGATTATATCAAAGTTCTTATCCTTCCTGAAATTGGCGGAAAAATTTGGACCGCTATTGATAAAACAACGGGTAAAGAATTTTTATACAACAACAAAGTTGTCAAGTTTAGGGATATTGCGATGCGCGGCCCATGGACAAGTGGCGGACTAGAAGCCAATTATGGAATTATAGGTCATACACCCAATTGCGCTACACCAGTAGATTACAGCACTAAAAATAATATAGATGGTAGCGTTAGTTGCTTTATTGGAGTGCTAGATTTATTAACCAGAACCAATTGGCAAATTGAAATTAACCTGCCAAAAGACAAAGCATACTTTACCACAAATTCTATATGGAATAATAATACAAGTATTGGTCAACCCTACTATCATTGGATGAACGCCGGTATCAAAACCAAAGGCAATCTCGAATTTATTTATCCGGGTACAAATTATATTGGGCATGGCGGCGAGTATGCGTCATGGCCAATCAACGAAGACAATGGCAAGCGTATCAATTTTTACGAAGAAAATGATTTTGGCACCTACAAATCATACCATGTAATTGGCAAACAAACCGATTTTTTTGGCGCTTACTGGCATGACGATAATTACGGTATGGTACGCTATGCTCCATATGACAATAAAGCAGGAAAAAAAATTTGGATTTGGGGACTATCACGTCAGGGTATGATTTGGGAAAAAATATTAACTGATACGGATGGTCAGTACGCTGAAATACAGTCTGGTAGGCTCTTTAACCAAAATGCTTCTAACAGTAGTTTCACACCATTTAAGCATATAGAATTTGCGCCGCACGCTACGGATATTTGGAAAGAATACTGGTATCCCGTTAATAAAACAAAAGGCATTGTTGTAGCTGGCGAATCTGCTGCACTTAATGTTAAAATAGAAAACGGATTTTTAAAATGGTACTGCTCACCTGTTGCATTTTTTAATGACACATTAG
>JAGNTI010000164.1 GCA_017987615.1 Sediminibacterium sp.
TATGGTATCGTTTATTAAGACCTTTCGCTACCTCTCACCATTTATTATTTATTTTTTTGCTTATTTAGCGTTTACGCGAACAGGTATTTATTGTTTTATACCACTTATTTTTGTTTTTTTCTTGGTACCAATTGTTGAATTATTTATTGAGCCAAACGCTAAAAATTTAATGGAAACAGAAGAAGTAGTAGCCAAAGAAAATAAAATCTATGACTTTATTTTATGGTTAACCGTGCCGCTGCAATATGTGTTTCTATATATTTTCTTGCAAAGTTTTAATGACCAACTTTCGTTTATAGATATTGTTGGTAGGATCATTGCCATGGGCCTTTTGTGTGGTGGATTTGGCATCAATGTGGCACACGAGCTCGGACACCGAGTTAACAAAACAGAGCAATTTTTTGCAAAGTCTTTATTACTTACTAGCCTTTACATGCACTTTTTTATTGAGCATAATAAAGGGCATCATAAACATGTTGCAACGCCTAACGATCCAAGTACTGCAAAATACAAACAGTCTTTGTATTCTTTTTGGCTGCAAACGTTTAGGGGTACGTATGTAAAAGCCTGGCAAATAGCTATTCAGGACGCGCAAAAAAGAAAAAGCAAGTTTCCAGTTATATTGAATGAGATGGCTTTATTTCAAATGATTCAAATTGGTTTTTGCCTGCTTATTTATTTAAATTTTGGTCTTGTTATATTTAGTCATTTTCTAGTAGCCGCATTTATTGGTGCAGCACTGTTAGAAACGGTAAACTATATAGAGCATTACGGTTTGCAAAGACAACAAAGAAACGATCAAACCTACGAGCGTGTATTACCAGCGCATAGTTGGAATAGCAATCATGTAATTGGAAGACTTATATTCTTTGAATTGAGTAGGCACAGTGATCACCATTATATGGCTTCACGAAAATACCAAGTGCTTAGACATATGGAGGATGCGCCACAAATGCCTACAGGCTATCCAGGTATGATTTTACTGGCACTTGTGCCTCCTGTATGGTTTAGTGTAATGGATAAGCAAATGAAAAAACATTCAATACTATAGCTCGACTGTTTACAACATGTGCTATTTGTGACTTATGTTACAATAAAAAGTTTCAAATAATTTGAAATTTGTGACATGCAAGTACAAATTAAAAACCATTGGGAACATATTTATAATACTAAACAGCCCAATCAAGTTAGTTGGACACAAGAAGTCCCAACTATTTCTATAAATTTTGTAAAGCAGCTTCAGGTACCAAAAAATGCCTCAATAATTGATGTAGGTGGAGGTGATAGTAAGTTTGTTGACTACTTATTAGCTGAAGGGTATACTAATATTTCTGTACTCGATATTTCGGAAGCCGCAATTAACAGGGCTAAAGCAAGGTTAGGGGATAAGGCAATAAATGTGAATTGGATTGTAGGAGATATTTTAGCGTTTAATCCAACATCTCGTTACGACCTTTGGCACGACCGCGCTGCATTTCATTTTCAAACAGATATTTCATCTATTTCAAAATATATTGAAATTGTAAATAAAGCCTGTTCAGACAAAATTGTAATTGGTACATTTTCTGTGGATGGTCCAACAAAATGCAGTGGATTAGAAATCAAGCAATACGAAGAGACCAGCTTAAAAAACGAATTTGAAAACGCTCAATTTAAAAATATTGAATGTAAGCGCGAGGATCATATTACACCATCAGGCTCCGTACAAAATTTCATTTTTTGTGCTTTTGAAAAAACGGCTAGCTAAGATCTTTTTCGACATAGTTTTTAAAGTTATCTAAAATAGATTGCCAGCCGGCTTCTTGTAATTCAACGGCATTCATTGTTTCAGGCTCAAACTGCTCACTTAAAAGCGTTCCTTCACTTGTTTCTTCAAATGAAACCATCATTTTTCTTCCGTCACCAATTAGTATATCAATATGTTTATTGAATTCTATAGATTGGTATGTGCCCCAAAAGTCAAAGCTTTCAGTCCCATCTTTTGCTGCCATTTCATAATGGAATTCACCACCAACTTCTAATTTGTTTGTTGCGCTTGGACAATGCCAATCAGCACTTGCAAAATTCCAGTGCATAATATGATTTGGATTAGTCCAATAATTCCAAACTTCAAGTAAGGGGGCATTTACGTTAGCTCTGACAGTCAATAATTTCATTTCCTTAAACTTTGTTACTGCAAAGAAATGTAATTATACTTGTAAAATATCAATTTTAATCTATGTCTAAGCTCAAAAAAACATTCTTATCCGTAGCACTTCTTTTTTGTATTGGCGCTCATGCACAAGTATATTTTGGAACCGTAGATAGTGTTTATTCCAAAACCTATAAAGCAAACAGAGATATTTTTGTGTACTTACCAAAAGATGTTAGAGATGGTAAAGATAGTGCCGGTAAATATCCAGTGCTTTATGTACTGGATGGGGGATCTCATTATTTATCAGTGGCAGGTATGGTTAAAGAGTTATCGGAATTTTCTGGTAATATGATGATTCCAAAAATGATTGTGGTGTGTATTCCTCCTTATAAAAGAACGAATGAGTTAACTCCATATCCAATAGCCAAGAATAAATTAATGCCTTATACCAAAGAAACAGGTGGCGCCGATTTGTTTACGCGTTTTTTAGAAACCGATGTATTTAATTATGTTGCTTCAAAATATCCAGTAAGTAACTATAGAACGCTTGTAGGGCATAGTTTTGGTGGAATATTTGCACTTAATATTTTGGCGAAGCACAAAAATTTATTTGACAATTATATAGTTATTGATCCTAGCACTTGGTATGATGAAAGAAAGTTTTCAAAACAAGTATTAGATAGCCTATCAAAAAATAATTATGCAGGCAAATCATTATTTGTTGGTATTGCAAATACCACAGAAATAGAAGATACAGTAGAAGTAAAAAAACAAAGGACTTTATATTCAGAACATGAAAGAAGTATACTTGCTTTTTGCACTGGCGTTAGAACTATAAAAAATAATGGACTTAAGTTTTATTCAAAATACTATCCTGATGATGATCATTCTTCTATTCCCACTATTGCAACTTATGATGGGTTAAGAACCATTTTTTTAAAAAACAGGTTTTCATATGCTGCTGTGGAAGCACCTTCCTTTAATCCAGCAATAGACATTCCTTTGTTTTTTAGCACTCAATCAAAACAACTGGGTTATAAGATTCCGGTACCATCAGATCTATTAGAAAGGTGTGATGCTATCTATAAACGAAAAAAGGATCTAAAAAGACAAAAGGCAGTGAGAGAGCTCTATGCTTCACTCTATCCAGACGAAGCAAAAAAGTACATAGAGAACGATAATTAATAAATCTTTATTGATAATCAATAAATATTAGTAGTTTTGGGTCATAAAATTTAAGGATATGACCAAAAATTCATCATTTGTCTTCAAATTCTTGCAAGTAGTGGCATGGTTCATTTTTGTAGGCCTATGTATCGAAACGGGTGCATTTGCAGTCAATTTTGTGTATAGTTTATGGAATCCACTCGTTTTAAAAAACTTGTACAACAAGCTAGATTTAAGTGCCATGT
>JAGNTI010000165.1:0-1402 GCA_017987615.1 Sediminibacterium sp.
AAGCCGTTCCAATCGTATCAGAAAAAGGACTCTTGATTGTAAGTATTGCTATTTGCGGTTTTGCAAACTTTAGTAGTGTTGGTATGCAAATTGGCGGTATTGGTGAACTTGCTCCTTCTCGTAGAGCCGACCTTGCCAAACTAGGCTTAAAAGCCTTGTTGTGCGGTACTTTGGCGTCTTATTTATCGGCTAGTATTGCTGGTATTTTAATGGGTTAGTCTCAAACTTGTTGTAACTTTGCAGCCTAAATAAATGACTGCGAGATGGGTACCAACAAAGCTGCCATTGTTTCTTTAGTAGAAGCAACCAAAGACAAAGAACTTCAACAAATAGCCAATAAAATAATCAACAAAGAACGTATTTCTTTTGATGATGGCGTTTTGCTATTTGAAAAAGGATCTTTATCATGGCTGGGTACACTTGCTAATTATGTGCGCGAACAAAAGCACGGCGACAAAACCTATTTCAATAAAAATTTTCATATCGAGCCTACCAACGTTTGCGTATTCTCTTGCAAATTTTGTTCCTACTCAAAACTATATGCCAACAGAGAAGAAGGTTGGGAATTAAGCATCGAGCAAATGATGCATATCGTAAAAAGTTACGACGGCAAACCAGTTACTGAAGTACATATTGTAGGTGGTGTTCATCCAAAAATGAACCTCAACTTTTTTATTGAATTATTACAAGCCATCAAAGCACACCGTCCAGATTTACATATCAAAGGCTTTACACCCGTAGAGCTGGATTATATGTTTAAAAAAGCAAAAGTTACAACCGAGGAAGGCATGAAACTTGCGCACGCGGCTGGGCTCGATTCATTACCTGGTGGTGGTGCCGAAATTTTTCATCCAGAAATTAGACAGCAAATTTGTGAAGACAAAGTAGACGCAGATGGTTGGTTGCATATTCATAAAGTAGCGCACGATTTAGGTATGCATAGTAACGCTACATTATTATATGGCCATATCGAAAAATACTGGCACCGTATAGATCATATGGAGCGCCTTCGTCAACTGCAAGATCAAACGGGTGGCTTTAATACTTTCATTCCTTTAAAGTTCCGTAACCAAGATAATGATATGAGTCATGTAGCAGAATCAACAACTATTGAGGATATGCGCATGTATGCAGTATCTCGCCTCTACATGGATAATTTTGCGCACATCAAAGCCTACTGGCCAATGCTTGGTAGACAAAATGCGCAGCTCACTTTATCGTTTGGCGTAAATGATATTGATGGCACAATCGACGACTCTACAAAAATTTATGCGATGGCTGGTAGTGAAGAACAAACGCCTACTATGAGCACTGCCGAACTTGTTAGACTGATCAAACAAGTAAAAAGAGAACCAATTGAGCGTGGCACACTTTACAATGAGATAAAAAATTATTCGTTGGT
>JAGNTI010000165.1:1502-3524 GCA_017987615.1 Sediminibacterium sp.
GCAGCCATTGCAGAGGAAACACCAATCTCTGCTTGACATCCACCCATCGCCGCAGAAATGGTAGCACCTTTTTTAAATAAGCTACCTATTTCTGATGCGGTTAATAAATAAGTGATAATATTTTCTTCGATTTCTTTGGAAGATTTTCCATGCGCACAAAAACAAATATAATATTGAAGCACTGCAGGGATTACACCGGCAGCACCATTGGTAGGCGCCGTTACCACCCTACCAAATGAAGCGTTTTCTTCATTGACAGCAAGTGCAAACACACTTACAAAATCTAGGATATAACTAAAATCATTACCGCCTTTTTGTATCAGCGAAGTCCACGCATCATACCCATCATACACGCCGTCTTTTAACAAACGCTTATTGGTGGCAGCCGCCCTGCGCTTCACTTCTAGGCCACCAGGTAGCATACCCTCTGTATGCACACCACGGTACATGCAGTCCCGCATGGCATACCAAATTTTTAGTATGCCTTCTTTTATTTCAGTTTCGCTGCGCCTCGTTAATTCATTTTCAAAAACAATATCACGAATGGTAAGTCCCGTTTTCATGCACCAGTGGAGTAAATCATTGGCATGACCTATGGTAAATGGAACTTCTATATTTTCTTTTTTATCAAGTGCCTGTCCTTCCTGTACAATAAAACCACCCCCTATCGAAAAATAAGTTTCGGCTATTTTATTTCCATCTGTTAATTCAATTAAAAATGTAAGCCCGTTTGGATGAAATGGAAGTGATTCGTTTTTTAAAAACTCAATATGATATTTTACCGAAACATTTGCAATGAGCTTGTCTATAATACCAACATCAATGGTTTCAGGATCATATCCCATTAACCCAAGCATCACCGCAATATCTGTTCCATGCCCTTTACCCGTTTTTGCCAGTGACCCATAGAGTAACACTGTTATGGAATCAATATGATCCTTTTTTTGGGAAGCTTCCAGCTTTTGCATCACATCCAGCGCTGCACGCCATGGGCCCAACGTATGGGAACTAGAAGGCCCCACACCAATTTTAAACATATCAAATACCGATATAAAATCATGCTCCACCATCATACAATCGTTGTAAATGCAAAACTAACGAAAGTTAGCAAAAACTAGGCTTTTTTACATCGAAGCCAACTTATCCCCATTAAGTGATCCCCTTCTTTTGATGGCGTGATGGTAAGCCAAGATTCACGAACTTTGCTGCGCAATCGAACCCATTTTTAAAACTATTTAATAAAAGTAAGCATGCTAATCTCTACACTCCTTGACCGTTTCGCAGAACCAGAAACCCTCAAAATGGCCAAATTAGGTCGCGAATTAAGGGCAAAAGGCATTGATGTAATTGACCTTAGTTTAGGAGAACCAGATTTTGATACACCGCAGCATATTAAAGATGCAGCCATTAAAGCCATCAATGATAACTGGAGCCACTACACCCCTGTTGCTGGTTTTGCAGATTTGAGAGAAGCTGTTTGTACCAAATTAAAAAGAGATAATAATTTAGATTACCTACCAGAAAATATTGTGACTTCTACCGGTGCTAAGCAAAGTTTAGCAAACGCTATTTTAGCTTTAGTAGACGAAGGTGATGAAGTAGTCATTCCAACACCATACTGGGTTACATATTCCGAACTTGTAAAAATTGCGCGTGGTAAAGTGGTTGAAATTAGAACCACAGTGGCCAACCAATTTAAAACAACACCCGCCGAATTAGAAGCAGCGATTACACCAAAAACAAAAGTGTTTATGTTTTCGTCGCCGTGTAATCCTTCAGGTGCCGTATATACATTAGCTGAGTTAACAGCGCTTGTAGAAGTATTTAAAAAGCATCCAAACATTATTATTTTATCAGACGAAATATACGAATACATCAATTTTGAAGGCAAGCATGAAAGCATTGCGCAATTTGCTGACATCAAAGACCAAGTAGTCGTAATCAATGGCCTTAGTAAAGGTTTTGCCATGACAGGTTGGAGACTTGGTTACACAGCTTCTAACACTACCATTGCAAAAGCCA
>JAGNTI010000166.1 GCA_017987615.1 Sediminibacterium sp.
GGCATGGTTTACAACCAATACCAATTACGATTTGTCATTGATGAAATATGTTTTTGAAAAAGCAGCTGAAATGGCAACCGCTTTAGGCATGTATGAAGAGGCGGCACAGTACAAAAAAACACTAGGTCAGTTTGAACCGTTTATTGTTTCATCTAAAAATGAATTGATGTTTGCAAAAGACCATGCGTATACCAGTTCACACCGTCATTTTTCTCATACTATGGCAATTTTTCCGCTAGGATTGTATCAGTGGAAAAATGCACTCGATAAGCCTGTCATGAAGGCTACCATTGACTTATTAGATAAGGTAGGACCATCCAATTGGTGTGGTTATTCATATGCATGGCTTGGTAATTTAAAAGCGCGTATTGCAGATGGTGAAGGGGCGCAAAAAGCACTGCAAATATTTGCAAAAGCGTTTTGTGCGGGCAATAGTTTTCATTTAAATGGAGATCAAACCAAAGAAGGCTATTCTAGTTTTACCTACCGCCCTTTTACCCTCGAAGGAAATTTTGCATTTGCATCTGGGGTTCAAGAAATGCTTGTGCAATCGTATCAGGGTTTTGTAGAAATATTTCCTGCGGTCCCTAACAGTTGGGCAACGGTTTCTTTTGATCAGTTCAGAACAGAAGGCGCTTTTTTAGTGAGTGCTTCAAAACAAAATGGCCAGGTAAAAACGGTAACAATAAGGGCAGAAAAAGACGGCATATTGCTGTTAAAAAATCCATTTAGTGCAAGCGAAAAATACAGCGTTATCCTAACAGGGGCCGTACAAAAAAATCCAGATCAAGAAGGCATGCTTCGTTTTGAATGTAAAAAGGGGGCATCGATCAAATTAAAAATACCCTAACCTTTTGTAACAATAAAGGCTCCCGTTGGGAGCCTTTATTGTTTTGGTGCGGATGGAGGGGGTCGAACCCACACGCCTCGCGGCGCTAGATCCTAAGTCTAGTGCGTCTGCCAATTTCGCCACATCCGCATCCGAAGCCCAGTAAATTTTACAATTTGCTGGGCTGCAAAAGTAGGGTTTCTATTGATTTTTAGGCAAGTTTAGCCCATTTTTTTTCTAGTCTAGCTTTCTCTTCTAGATCTACCAGCCGGAGCCGTCGAATGACGCCTTGGGTCGCCACCTCTAAATGAGCGTCTTTCCCCGCTATTATTGCCGTTTCGGCGGTCTCTAAAGCCTCCGCCACCTCCTTTAACGGAGCCCGAATTTTGCTTTGACGCTTTTTCTTCGGCAAATGTAAGCACCCAGGGATGCTCTTTAACTTCGGGGATGCTTTGGGCAATTAGTTTTTGAATGTCTTTTAAGTACGCTTTTTCCTCTCCATCGCAAAATGAGATGGCAATGCCGGATGCGCCTGCTCTTCCTGTACGGCCAATACGGTGCACATAGGTTTCGGCAATATTTGGAAGTTCGTAATTGAAAACGTGTGATAATTGATCTACGTCGATACCTCTTGCCGCAATATCTGTGGCTACGAGTATTCTTAAAGCGCCAGATTTAAAATCGGTAAGGGCTTTTTGTCTTGCATTTTGTGATTTATTACCATGGATAGCAGCAGCTTTTTCGCCAAGTTTTAAAAGGTCTTTTACTACTTTATCGGCGCCATGTTTTGTTCTTGTAAATACAAGGGCTGTTTTAATGCCAGCGTCTTGTAATAAGTGCGCCAGTAATAATTTTTTATTGCCTTTGTCTACATAATACACCGACTGCTCAATTTTTTCTGCAGTAGAAGATACCGGTGTAATTTCTACTTTAACTGGATTGTTTAAAATACTATTTGCCAATTGTCCAATTTCTGGAGGCATGGTAGCAGAGAAAAATAAGGTTTGTCTTTTAGCAGGAAGTTTTGCAATTACTTTTTTTACGTCATGGATGAAACCCATATCTAGCATACGGTCTGCCTCATCAAGTACAAATATTTCTAGCTGGTTTAATTTAATATATCCTTGTTGCATTAAGTCTAATAATCTGCCAGGTGTTGCAATTAAAATGTCAACGCCACGTCTTAGCATAGAAACTTGTGGTACTTGTGAAACACCACCAAAAATAACGCTATGGCTTAGGTCTGTTTTTTTACCATACGCTTCAAAGCTTTCATCAATTTGAATAGCTAACTCACGTGTAGGTGTAAGAATTAATGATTTGATGCCGTTGTGTGTGCTTTTTTTATTGTAGAGTAATTGTAAAATAGGGATGGCAAAAGCGGCTGTTTTACCTGTACCTGTTTGTGCGCAACCAAGTAAGTCTTTTCCTTCTAATAAAACGGGGATAGACTGCTCTTGAATAGGGGTAGGGTTCGTATAACCCTCTGCTTTAACGGCCTCTAAAATAGGCTCAATTAAGTTTAATTGTTCGAATGATAACATAGTATTATTTAAATATAAAAACACGGGGCATTGGCCTGGTGCTATACAAACTTTCTGTTAAGGACTTGAATTACTTTGTCACTGAAGTGTGATCTAGTCTGATAGGGAGAGAACGTATATGAATACTACAAAGGTACGTAAAATAAAATTAGTGCTGAATTAGCGCCACAATCGCTTCCAAATACTGCTGGTCTACAGCGTCAAACTGATCTAGCAGTTCGCTGTCTACATCTAGAACACCAACTACGGTGGCTCCATTAAAAATAGGCACTACAATTTCAGATTTTGAAGCACTACTGCAAGCAATATGTCCTGGAAATTTTTCAACGTCTGCAACAACAATCGTTTCCTCTTTTGCCCAGCTTGTACCACAAACACCCTTGCCTTTTGCAATTCTAGTACATGCAACGGGTCCTTGAAAGGGTCCTAACACAAGTTCGGAGTTGCCGGTAGTGGCATTTTCTTTTACCATATAAAATCCCACCCAAAACCAACCAAACTGTTCTTTGAGTGCAGCTGCAATATTGGCAAGGTTAGCAGTAAGGTCCGGCTCACCGGTAATGAGCGCCTCAATTTGCTGCGTGATTGAAATGTATTTTTCTTGTTTGCTACCGCTAACAATATTTAAGTCTTCTGCCATAAAAATATTTTTTCCAATTCCTTTTTTTCGATGCGTGCAACAAATAAAATATAACCAATTAACAATACCACACCGCTTATCGTTTGCCACCAAAAATCTAGCACAAAAATACAAACCCCTTTATGAATTAAAAAAACAAGCACTGCAATAATTAAGTAGGCTGTAATTTTTTTTGCAGGGTAAGGCACTGGATATACTTTTTGTCCCCAGTTGTAACTTATAAGCATCATGGTGCCGTAGCAAAAAAACGTGGCCCATGCACTTGCAATAAATCCAAAATAAGGAATGAAAATAAAATTGAGTACAATGGTGATGGCAGTTCCAATGAGTGTGATATAAGAACCGGCCGTTGTTTTGCCCGTTAGTTTAAACCAAATGCTGAGGTTATAATAAATGCCTAAAAATATATTCGCTAGTAATAAAATAGGCACAATGCCAATGGCTGAGCGGTATGCAGGTCCAATTAAATAAGACCAGATGGGTAAAAATA
>JAGNTI010000033.1 GCA_017987615.1 Sediminibacterium sp.
GCGAGCTTTCTTTCAATGATATCAGAATATTTTACAAGTGGCTTACTAAGCCCCATTACTAAATATGAAATGCCATAAACAATACCACCAAAATCTTTTGCAAATCGAACATTGTTTTGAGTAGCTAATACCTTTGGCATGATTTCTCCAAAGAGTACGAGTAAAAAAGTAACGGCAATCACTTTGATCACAAACTCCACCCACACCGCATCAAACTGTTCAAAATTGAACATATTATCGATGAGTAAGTTTGAAATAATAATGATAGAGATATTAATAAAACTATTGGCGATTAAAAGTGAGGCCAACAATATTTTAGGTTGCTCAATAAGGTCTACTATTCTTTTATAAGCAGGCTGCTGTTTTGACTTTAAAATATTGATGTCTTTGAAGGTCAAAGAAAAGAAAGCAACTTCAGCGCCAGCTAGTACAAAAGATAAAAACAAGAGTACTACGAGTATAAGTACCAAAACAGTGGTGCCTTGGGGTTGAATGGCGCCAAAAAACGATTGCGCAAAAAATAATCCCATTACCGAATGATCGTCCAAAGTGAGCGTAAATTTAGTACCCTACAAAAATACCAATAATTCAGTTACATCGCACACCTGCAAACCCTCCATAAAGCAGGGCTACCAAACAAATGCTTCGCTAAAATACTGATTGATGAGCTTAGGAAAAGGAAGCGCCTTTAGTTTCGATATTTTTTGCCATTTACCCGAGGTAATACCAGCTGGCTTTTTTGTTAATGATACGCGTATAAATTGAGCCGTAATAATTTGATGGGTAAGCTGTTGTTTTATTTCAGTTGAACGGTCAAGTAACTTAATAGATGTTACGCCTAATTGTTCTTTTAAAAAAGCTTGTGTTCCGGCTTCATTCCAAGTCATTTTTTTTGCCGCATCCAACAAATAAAATTCATACAGCCCCTGCCAAATATCTTTGTGCTTTCTTTCGGAAACCCAGATTTCATCTTGTACTTGTAGCAAAAAATAATAGAATCGGCGCTCTTTTTTGATGAGCTGTTTTTCTTTAATAGGAAGTTGATTTACCTGTGCAGTAGCATGTGCTACACAGGTTTTTTGTAATGGGCATGCATTACAATTAGGGGCCATAGGTTTACATACGGTAGCCCCAAAGTCCATGATAGCTTGATTGTAAAGGCCTGCGCGCTTTTTATCGAGCAGAGCCGCAGCGCGCGATTCAAATATTTTTTTCCCTGCAGTTGTATCGGTAGGTATATCAATGCCTTCGTAGCGCGCAATCACTCTATACACATTTCCATCGAGTACAGCATGTGGTGCATTAAATGCAAATGATGCAATAGCAGCAGCTGTATAAGGGCCAACCCCTTTTAATGTTAAGAGTGTTTCATAATCATTTGGAAAAACACCCTTATAGTTTACAGCAATAATTTTTGCTGTAGCGAGTAGATTTCTACAACGGTTATAATAACCCAGTCCTTCCCATAATTTAAATACGGTTTGCTCTTTTGCTTTTGCTAAATCAAAAACGGTTGGGTAAGCCTGAATAAATTTATTGTAATAAGCAAGCCCTTGTTCTACACGTGTTTGTTGTAGAATTATTTCGGACAACCATATTTTATACGGGTCTTTTTCGCCCTTCCAAGGCATAACCCTGGTGTTTGTATGTGTATGCCAATGAAGGAGGGTGCTGGTAAAATTCAATTTTATCAATTAAGAATGGGCAAAATCAGGATTTTGAGGGCTCAAAACGCCTGTTTTTTGGTATAAAGTTAATTTTTAGGGTGTATTTAGCCATTTTTAGTTGGTAAAACGTATAAAAAAATTTAATTTTCTGTTAAATACGCGATTTTTTAGCTTATTTTTAGAAACATATACCCTAAATTAATTTTGATACAATGAGAAAATCAGATCTCATCAACCAGATTTCAGACAAAACAGGTATTCCAAAAGTGGACGTACTCGTTACGCTTGAAACCATGTTTAAAGAGGTTAAAGAAAGTCTCTCTAACGGCCAAAACATATATATACGTGGCTTTGGGAGCTTTATCACCAAAAAACGTGCAGCTAAAATTGGTAGAAATATCAAAAAAAATGTAGCTGTGGAAATTCCTGAACATTATATTCCTGCCTTCAAACCAGCAAAAGAATTTGTTACAGAAGTAAAAAGCAAGCTCAAGTAAAGCTAACTTCGCGTCCTAATTCTTTTCGAAATTGAAAAAACAGCAACTACTCCTTATTGGCGGAGCCATACTCCTATTTTCCATTTTATTGTATATGGGGTCTACCGTAGCGCCTAAAAACCCGGCAGCAGCGGCAAATGGCGAAAATAAGGCTGATAATCAACATCTTGAGTTCAAAGACCTACTCCTAAAAGCAAAAGAAAAAATCAGTCCAGATCAGGCTTTACGCCTAAATAGCCTCGAAAATAGTGTGGTTAGAGGGGATGTAAAAGACCAAAAAATACATGTTTACCACCAGCTAGCCAGGTTCTGGTCAGACTCTGCAAAACTGTTTGAACCCTATGCTTGGTACACTGGAGAAGCAGCTAAATTGGAAAATTCTGAAAAAAGCCTCACCTTTGCCGCCCAACTGTATATAGACAACCTAGTTACGGAAGGTGACCCAGCCATGCAACACTGGTTGGCAGAACAAGCAAAAGATCTTTTAGATAAAGCTTTAGTTATCAATCCAAACAACGATTCTAGTAAAATTGGTTTGGGTGCTTGCTACATATTTGGAAACATTTCAAACAATCCAATGGAGGGTATTTTACCCATCAGAAACATTGTTCAAAAAAATCCAAACAACCTATATGCTCAAATGATTTTGGCACTGGGTGGTAAAAAAAGCGGGCAGTTAGATAAAGCCATTGAGCGCTTCTTACTAATTGTAAATAAAGATCCAGAAAACCTGGAAGCTATATTTCATTTAGCAGAATGTTACGAGATGCATAATGACAAACCAAACGCAGTAAAGTGGTACACACTTGCAGCAAAAAAAGTTAAAGTGCCCGAAGCAAAAGAAGCAATCGCTAAGAGAATTGCGGAATTGAAAAAATAAATTATTATTAACAAATAAAATTACTCAGTGTATGCCTTGTGGTAAGAAGAGAAAGCGTCATAAAATTGCGACACACAAACGTAAGAAACGCCTAAGAAAGAATCGTCATAAGAAGAAGAACAAGTA
This sequence comes from Sediminibacterium sp., assembly GCA_017987615.1. Classification (GTDB taxonomy): domain Bacteria; phylum Bacteroidota; class Bacteroidia; order Chitinophagales; family Chitinophagaceae; genus Sediminibacterium. The sequence goes on from JAGNTI010000033.1 coordinate 3,171, forward strand.
ATTGTTTATTCTTTACTGACTTATACAAACACGCCCTATCTAATCCATAGGGCGTGTTTAACACTTATCTGTATCTAGCCCCTTATTTCCTTTTCTGCAACTTTTCCTATTTCCTTCCTTGATAGGGCTATGATTGTTAAGATATGGTTGTATGCATACACCGCCCAAAGGGCAGGTGATTTTGTATTTAAAAGTTGCTCATTTTGAACAAAGAACTTATTATAAATGCTACACCCACGGGTGTGGAAATTGCTTTGCTAGAAGACAAGAAACTAGTAGAGCTGCACAACGAAAATACCGATGCAAATTTTGCAGTAGGTGACCTTTACCTTGGTAAAGTAAAAAAATTAATTCCCGGACTTAATGCTGCATTTGTAGACGTTGGTTTTGAGAAGGATGCATTTTTACATTATTCTGATTTAAGCCCTTACGCAAAGTCCATTATAAAGTATACGCAAGCCGCCATGTTAGATAAAAGCGAACATGGATTTGATTTTGCGCGCTTTCAATCAGAACCAGAAATAATCAAAACAGGAAAAATTAACGAAGTATTAAATGGCAAGCCAAACGTACTCGTTCAAATTTTAAAAGAACCTATTGCTGCAAAAGGACCTCGTTTAAGTTGTGAACTTTCTTTACCAGGAAGATTTGTTGTGGTTACACCTTTCAATGAAATTGTAGCGGTCTCTAAAAAAATTCATTCTTCTGAAGAAAGAAAAAGATTACACAAAATTGTAGAAGCCATTAGGCCTAAAAATTTTGGTGTGATTGTGCGTACTGCTGCAGAAGGTAAATCCACTGCAGAATTACACCAAGACATGTTATCACTAGTTGAAACATGGAAAACCATACAAGCCAATTTAAAAGGGGCTGTAGCGCCCGTTCGCATCTTAAGTGAAGAAACAAAAACAACAAGTATCTTAAGGGATTTGCTAAGCGCCGATTTTAATAGAATTGTTGTAAACGATAAAGCACTGCACGAAGTAACGCAGCGTTATATTCAGCGCATTGCGCCAGATAAAACAGATATCGTAACACAATACAGAGATGGTCTTCCCATTTTTGATCATTTTGGTGTTACCAAACAAGTGAAAGCTTCATTTGGCAAAACCGTTAACCTTCCAAGTGGTGCGTATTTAATTATTGAGCACACCGAAGCGCTGCATGTTATTGATGTAAATAGTGGTTATAAGAGTGTGAGCAATAGCCAAGAAGAAAATGCATTAGAAACAAATTTAGAAGCTGCAGAAGAAATTTCTAGACAATTACGACTCAGAGATATTGGTGGTATTATTGTAATTGATTTTATTGACATGAAACTTCCTGACAATAAAAGAAAAGTGCAAGAGGCCATGGATACTTTTATGAAGGCAGATCGTGCAAAACATTCCGTACTTCCTATTTCTAAATTTGGTCTCTTACAAGTAACGCGTCAAAGAATGCGTCCAGAAGTAAATATCAATACTTCTGAAAATTGTACGGCTTGTAATGGAAGTGGAAAAATGACCTCTGCACTACTATTAGAAGATGAAATTGAAAATAAGCTGGTTTATTTGGCCTCTCATGCCCATAAAAAGCTCCAATTGGTGGTTCACCCCATTATTGCGGCTTATTTAACCAAGGGGATATTTAGCAACAAACTGAGCAAACTCCGTAAAAAGCATGGGGTGAAGCTCGGTTTAGCGGAAAATACCAACTACCACCTAACCGAATTCAGGTTTTTTGACGCTCAGGAGGAAGAAATTAAGTTCTAGATCGAGGACTAATAAAAATATTTTTTGATATTAATATAATTAATAATACGAATTATTTTTCCCACCTTAAGCGTAAAGAACAAAATTAAAAAGGCCAATTTGGCCTTTTTTTTATCCAAAAACGGGCAAAAAATACCCCAAAAACACCCTCCGTCAAACTGTCGGACCGGACCTGGCCTAAATGTCAGGCTCAGGGTCTTATTACGAAGGAAATCGTAGATTAAATTTCCCGTAAATCTTAAAAAATATTTTGCCATCTGCCCCATTATTGTACCTTAGCAGTAGAATTTAATGGGTTAGTAAGTAATAAGGGCCAGTAGCAATGCTGGCCCTTTTACATGCCTACTACCACTGCGTTTCAGCAGATTTGCCTCCATTTTTTTACACGCATTTTTACTCCTATATACTTGTATTTTCCTCCTTTTTTTACAATACGAACATTGGTTAATTTTTCATTCACGCGATTCTAATTTTTCTGAAATATCTTTATGCAATGAGTAAAATAAAATCTGCTTTTTTCTGTAGCAATTGTGGTTATGAAAGTGCAAAATGGATTGGAAAATGTCCAAGTTGTGCGGAGTGGAATACTTTTTCGGAAGAAATTATTGATAAAGGAATTCAGAAGGATCAAAATTGGGATTCATACCACGAACAAAAGCGCAATTCAAAAATAATTGCACTCGATGAAGTAAAAACATCGGAAGAAAAAAGAATTATCTCCAAAGATCCGGAACTCAACCGCGTACTAGGTGGTGGTATCGTAATGGGAAGCATTGTATTGGTTGCTGGAGAGCCCGGCATTGGAAAAAGTACCTTGTTTTTACAAAATGGGTTACAAGCCACCGATCAGGTTGTTTTATACATTAGTGGGGAGGAAAGTGAACAGCAAATCAAAATGCGCGCAGATCGACTTAAAATTCCCAACAACAATTTTTACCTGCTCACCGAAACCAACACATCCATCATTTTTGCAGAAATCAAGAAATTAAAACCAACACTTGTTATTGTTGATTCGATTCAAACACTGCAATCAAATTTGATTGATTCTGCAGCAGGATCTGTTTCTCAAATTAGAGAATGCGCAGCAGAATTTCAGAAGTTTGCAAAGCAAACAAACACCCCTGTATTTTTAATTGGCCATATCACCAAAGACGGCGCCATAGCGGGTCCTAAGGTATTAGAGCATATGGTAGATACCGTTTTACAATTTGAAGGAGACAGACATTATGCGTACCGAATTTTACGTACGTTAAAGAATAGATTTGGTAGTACTGCAGAGTTAGGCATTTATGAAATGACTGGCGAAGGCATGCGTGTTGTTTCCAATCCTTCTGAAATTTTAATTGCACAAAGAGAAGATAGTTTAAGCGGTTCTGCCATCGCTGCAACGCTTGAAGGTGCCCGTCCATTATTATTAGAAGTACAGGCACTCGTTACACAAAGTGTGTACGGAACCCCACAAAGAACGGTAACCGGATTTGACCTTCGAAGATTACAACTCTTACTAGCCGTTTTAGAAAAAAGAGGTGGCTTTCAATTTGGAATGAAAGATGTTTTTGTAAATATTGCGGGCGGAATTAAAATAGAAGACCCTTCTACCGATCTTGCCATCATATGCGCCCTATTATCATCTTATGAAGACGTTCCACTACCACATCAGATCTGTTTTGCTGGTGAAGTAGGATTAAATGGAGAAATTAGAGCCGTGAACCGAATTGAACAAAGAATTGCAGAAGCTGAGAAGCTAGGATTTGAAAAAATTATTGTGTCGAGCTACAATAAAAAGAGTTTCAATCCTAAAGCATACGGCATTCAAGTATTGGCATTAAGTAGAGTGGATGAAGTATATCAACAGCTATTTTAGGAGCGATAACCACGCATAAAAATATTTGTGCGGTTAATTTTTATAGCATCCAATATATTGAGATTAAGTTGAGTAAATGCAAACCACTTATTTACCCAAACTTAGCAGTTGGATTGACCCTGTTTTTTGGCTCTATTTCCCTAAAAACTGCCCTGCCTGCGGCAGGCCACTTAGGCTCTTTGGGGCCAATATTTGTGGCCGGTGCAGCCAAAACCTACCCGAAACCCACTTTTTTGAGGCTCCAAACAACCCCATCGAAAAAATATTTTACGGCAGGCTCCCCATTAGCGCCGGGGCGGCAGCCTGGTATTTTCACAAAAACTCGGCCCTACAGGCCCTACTTTTTCAGTTAAAGTATAAGTCCAACAAAGACGTAGGCTTATTTATAGGTAAGCAAATGGGGGCCTTACTGGCCGCTTCGGAGCGGTTTTCAAGCATTGACGCGCTTGTTCCTGTGCCACTGCACCCACAAGCACTTAGTAAAAGAGGCTTTAATCAGGCTGCACTTATATGTGAGGGCATTGGTCAGGTCTGGCACAAACCCGTGCTTACGGGCGCCATTGCAAGAACCAAACATACCAGCACGCAAACCAAACAAACCAGGGCTGAGCGCTGGGACAATATGGAAGATGCATTTACTATAAAAGACCCTACATCTATTAACGGTAAGCACCTCTTAATCATTGATGACGTCATTACAACGGGTGCAACTATTGAAGCTTGTGGTAAAACATTGCTTACTATAAAAGACGTAAGGGTGAGTGTTGCAGCGGCCGCTTATCCATTAAAATAGTTGACACTGCGTATTTTTTCGGAAATTGCGGGTACATTCAACAAATAAAGCATGCCATTGTTATGGTAATTAAACAACTTCAATAAAACACCATGAAAAATCTCATCTTAATAGCGACCTTATTTATGTTACAATCTTTTACGCCTCCGCCAAGCAATAGCATTCACAAGTTTACCATTAAATCCATTGATGGTGGCGTTATTGATTTTTCTAAATTTAAAGGAAAGAAAATTTTAGTAGTGAACACAGCGTCTGAGTGTGGATACACACCACAGTACGAAGCGCTTCAAAAATTAGCAGATACTTACAAAGACCAATTAGTAGTGGTAGGTTTTCCTGCAAATAATTTTGGTGGACAAGAGCCAGGTACCGATGCAGAAATCAAACAGTTTTGCAAAGCAAGATTTGGTGTAAAATTTCCATTAGCAAGTAAACTAAGTGTTACCGGCACAGACACTGCACCTATTTACAAATGGCTTACGCAGAAAAAAGAAAATGGTGTATTAGATGCAACCATCAAATGGAATTTCAATAAATTTTTACTAGATGAAAATGGTAAAATGATTGCTTATTTTCCAAGCAGCACAAAACCAGATAGCCCAGAAATTACGGGTAAATTATAACCGCTACTAAAGGCCCGTACATTGGTATTTAAAGACATTATAGGACAAGCGTCTGTAAAGGCGCACTTAATAGACATGGTGCAGCACAACCGCTTGAGCCATGCGTTATTATTTTTAGGCAAAGAAGGATCAGGTGCACTTCCACTTGCGATAAACTTTGCACAATTTGTTGTTAGCCAACCAGCAGCCAGTGAGCCTGTAGCTGATTTATTTGGCGGCTTCACAGCTATTGAAGCAGGGCCAGCTTATAAATCTCCGGAAGAATTAGCAGAAGACCCTTCTTATTTGAGAGCCGCAAAATTATTACATCCTGATTTACATTTTTCATATCCGGTTATTTCAAAAAAGGCTGGCGAAAAACCAGTAAGCGCCGATTATATTTCCGACTGGAGAGATTTTTATTTGCAGTTTCCGTACGGTAATATTTACGACTGGTTACAATTTATTGGCGCCGAAAATAAACAAGGAAATATCACTGCCGAAGAGTGCAACGAGATCATTCATAAACTCAGTTTAAAAAGTTTTGAAAGCGCATATAAAGTATTGGTACTTTGGATGCCAGAATATTTAGGCAAAGAAGGTAATAAATTACTCAAGCTCATAGAAGAGCCACCACCTAATACCTTGTTTATTTTAGTAGCAGAAAGCGAAGAGCAAATTTTACCTACGCTACTCAGTAGATGTCAACTCATAAGGGTGCCGCTACTTTCTAACGAAGAAGTGGAAGAAGCTTTGTTTGAAAGAGCAAAAGCCAGTAAAGAAACGGCCAGCCAAATTGCGGGTATCGCAGAAGGCAATTACCGCGAGGCACTCCAACTTTTGCAACACTCCGAAGAAGATTGGCACTCCTATTTAAGAGAGTGGTTAAACGCCACTTTAAAAGGTGGGCCAGCAGCTCAGGTAAAATTTACCGAAGAAGCGGCTAAACTGGGTAGAGAAAAACAAAAACAGTTTTTGCGCTACTTTAACCACCTGCTTCAAATGAGCATTCGTATAAAAGTGCTAGGAGCCGACCAGGTAAAAATGGGGGATCAAGAAAAGGATTTCGCGATTCGTTTAAATAAAATTGCTTCGGTAAGCCAGCAACAAGCCATTATAGAAGAATTAGATAAAGCTTCTTATTATATAGAGCGTAACGCCAATGGCAAAATGCTATTTCAGGCCCTTACCCTTAAACTCTACCACATCATTCAAAACAAAACCTTAATTTTGAATGATTAGCATGGATATGACCTCCATGCAAACCGCTTGATAAAACATAACTTATTGTTTATCAAACACTTATTAACTAATAGTATAACTACATAATATGGGCTGTGGATCTTGTGGAACAAGTAAACCTGGTGGTTGCCAAAGTAATGGCGGCTGTAGCACAGGTGGCTGTAACCGCTTAAACGTACACGATTGGCTTTTAAACCTTCCTTTTAGTGACCCCGAAAGCAGCTGCAAAATTGTTGAAGTAAGCTTCAAACAAGGCAGTCGCAAAGAATATTTTAGAAACGCTACCCTTCAATTTTTTGAAAAAGGAGACTACGTAACACTAGAAGGTGTGAGTGGTTTTGATGTAGGTGAAGTAAGCCTTACTGGCGAACTAGTGCGTATGCAGCTTAAAAAAAATAAGCTAGACGAAAACAGCCCAGAAATTAAAAAAATTATTCGCCGCGCCACAGAAAGAGATATCGAAGCTTTTCATATTAGCAAAGGCCGCGAAAAAGATATTTTAGCCAGAAGTAGAGCCGCAGCGATGGAACTGAAACTTCAAATGAAACTCAGTGAAGTGGAAATTCAGGCAGATGGTAAAAAAGCAACTTTCTTTTACACTGCAGACGACCGTGTAGACTTTAGAGAACTCATTAAAAAATACGCTACCGACTTTAAATTTAAAGTGGAAATGCGTCAGATAGGTATTCGTCAAGAAGCTGCAAAGCTTGGTGGCATTGGATCTTGCGGTAGAGAGCTTTGTTGTAGCACATGGTTACACGACTTTAAAAGTGTAAACACCACTGCTGCACGATACCAAAACTTGTCTATCAATCAAACCAAACTCAGTGGACAGTGTGGTAGATTAAAATGTTGTTTAAACTTTGAATTAGACACCTACCTAGATGCACTGCAAAACTTCCCTGATTACGCAGATTCATTAGATACTGCCATGGGAACAGCGCACCTCATTAAAAAAGATATTTTCAAAAATTTAATGTGGTACATCTTACCTAATAATTCAAAGCATTATCCACTTACCATTCAGCGCGTAAAAGAAATTAAACGCCTCAATGGACAAGGTGTTAAAGTAGATGAGTTACAAGCGGTAGAAGTAACCAGCAGTAAACCTAAAGAAGTAGAACCAGCATTTGCGGATGTAGTTGGACAAATTAGTTTACGTTCATTAGAAAGAAACGATAAGAGAAGAAGAGACAATAATAGAGACAACAGAGGCGACAATCGTGGACCTAATAACAGATCTAACAACAATGGTCCAAGACCAAACAACAACGGACCAAGACCGGACCGCGGACCTAATAATAACGGACCTCGCCCTAATAACAACGGACCAAGACCAGACCGTGGACCTAACAACGGCCCAAGACCCAATAACAACGGACCTCGCCCTGATCGCGGACCTAACAACGGTCCAAGACCTAATAACAATGGCCCTAGGCCAGCTCAGGATGCTCCAAAAGCACCTGATCAATAGAACTTGTTATAATAGCGCAAGCGGCCCGAATTTCGGCTTCCGTAATGATAAGTGGAGGTGCTACCCTAATGCGGTCGGGTGCAAATAAAAACCAATCGGTAATCAGTCCATTTTGTACGCAGGTATGCGCCACTTTTTGTGCGAGCGCATCAGATGTAAACTGCAAAGAAAACCAAAGTCCAATACCCTGCATTTGAACAATAGCAGGATGCTGCAGCAAGGTTTTTAATAATTCACTTTTTGCAGAAACGGTATCTATCCATTTTTGTTCCGTTAAAATTTCAAAGGCTTTTTTACCCGCTGCACAACTTACCGGGTGTCCACCAAAAGTAGTGATATGACCAAGCACGGGCGCCACAGTTAATGTGCTCATGAGTTTGTGACTCGAAATAAAAGCACCAAGCGGCATGCCACCACCAAGCGCTTTACCAACGAGTAAAACATCAGGCACTACACCCATTTGCTCAAACGCAAATAGTGTACCCGTGCGGCCAAA
>JAGNTI010000167.1 GCA_017987615.1 Sediminibacterium sp.
CCTAAGGTACCCATGCTGCAAGGTGCAACAATCATGGTGTTATATCCCGCCGATCCAGAGGCAAAGGGGGCGTTAAAGTCAAACTTTTCGTAGTAATTAAAAGGGTAGTTGTTAAAGTCTGTGTTCCCTAGTTCCGTTTCCCAAACTTCTTTGGCGTTCTTGCTCATGACAATGCCCACCTGTGCAACTTGGGTGTTTAAAGCAGCTAATTTATCCAATAAAACCTTGGCATAAATAGAACCGCTGGCTCCAGTAATTGCAATGACAATTTTGTGTTGCATGGGCATCTTTTGTACTATAACAAAAGTAGGCCTAAAAAGTTAAACTTATTTGTACATGAGCTCGTAGTACTCCTTGGCCATACGGTTGGCGTCAAACTGCACCTGTACATCACGCATACCATTTTGAATCACTTGGCGCCAAGTGTCATAGTTGTCGTAGTACATAGGGATAATTTGCTCTTCCAAAATTTCGTAAAGCTTGTTTAGGTCGTAATCGTCCTGTTCATGCTGATGCATGTTTTCATAATCGGCCTTAGGCACCACAAAACCATTGTTACCATGGTTGATGAATTCTGGAATCCATCCATCATCTGTAGAAAAGTTAACCGAACCATTCATAGCAGCAGTCATACCACTTGTGCCTGATGCTTCGCGCGGAACGCGTGGGTTGTTAAGCCAAATATCTGAAGCCTGTTTTAGGCGCTTACTTAATCCTAATTCGTATCCAATTAAAACAGCTACATTTTTATAGTTCTTGCTAATTTGAACAAGGTCGTTAAATTCTGAAATAGCAGGATAGTCTACTGGGTAAGGTTTACCAGCCCAAATAATTTGAATAGGGTACTTGCTATTCGATAATAATTTTTCAAAACGCTCCATGTCGTAAGTGAGCATGCTAGCGCGTTTGTATCCGGCAAATCTGCGCGCCCAAACAATGGTTAATACATTCGGGTCAAACTTTTTACCTGTTTGATCGGCAACAATTTCAAACGCTCTTTTTTTGAGGTGCTTTTTGCGGTCATCAAAAATAAAATCATCGTTTGCATCCATAGCTTTATAGAGCTGCTTGTCGGCCCAGTATTGCCAGTTTTGCGCGTTGGTGATTGATATAATTGGACAAATGCCTTCGTAGTGTTTCCACATTTCTCTACTTACGTGACCATGTAATGCAGATACGCCATTTGCTTTTCTTGCAAATTTTAATGCGGCTAGTGAATGGTTGAATAAATCATCGGTGATACCCGTTAATTTGCGCACTTCGTCGATGCTAAGGCCGCAGAAATAACTCATTCTATGACACAGGTACATGTCATGTTTTTCGTTACCTGCTTCTTCTGGGGTATGGGTTGTAAATACTAGTTTCTCTCTTACTTTTTCTACGCTCTTATATTTATTGAGTAAATAAAAAGCAGAAGAAATACCGTGCGCTTCATTTAAATGATACACGTCAGGATTAAATCCTAATTCATCAATTAATTTAGCACCACCCACGCCTAATAAAATAAACTGTGCCACTTTTGTAGCAACGTTTGCATCATAAAGGCGGTGTGTAATGGTTTGAGAGATATAATCGTTTTCAGGTAAATCAGTACTTAATAAAAATAGGGGCGCACTTTTAAATGTTTCTGGGTTGAGGTAATAGGCTTTAACCCAAACTGGATGTTCATGAATTAGAATTTGAAATTTGATGCCAGTGTCTTCTAAAAAACTGTACATCTTTTCCATGAAAGTTACCTGCAAAGTTTGGTCTTGGTTACGCGCTTGATCGTAGTAGCCGTATTTCCATAAGATACCTACACCAATCATGTTTTGGCGAAGTTCGTATGCACTGCGAAGGTGCGAGCCTGCTAAAAAGCCTAGTCCACCACTGTATATTTTAAGCGGTTGGTGAATGGCAAATTCCATTGAAAAATAGGCCGCTTTTTTGCTGTATTCTTCGGCAGGTTGGTACGGTAATTGAAAATTCGTAAAAGACATAAAGGCAGTTTAAATGCTTAAATAGGGTCGCAATATAGGGGAAATATTTAAAATGTACTTTGTACACATTAAATTGTGGGTAAACAGCCTTATTTCTGCTTTTTTTTGCTTTTTGAGGGCTTTTTTCGGGTAAAACTGTCGTCAAAAAAGCACTTTATACCCCGGTGGTTGCCGCAGGTTCCCTGCTCTTTAACCCGAACGGTATTTCCGGAAAAAGAAAAATCAATAATGCAAGGGTCTCCATTTTGCGTGAATTGACCCGCAGTAGGAGAAGAAAGGGTGAGTGTTCCTTTTAATTCTCCAATACAATCGGCGTTGTTTTTTTCAAAATGAATAAAAAACAAATAGGTTTTGGCGTCTTTACCGTCTCTAATGGAGATAAAGTTTTTTTCATTTCTTTTATAATCACCACTTAGTTTAGCAAGACTTGGTAATGTATCAAGTGGATTGATGATCTCGTTGTTTTGTGGTGTTTCATTGCTATCATTTACGACAATCATAAATCCTGCACCTGCATTAAATATCCATCCCGATCTAGAAAATTTAAGTTCCTTGTCTTTTGAATAGGTTTCTTTACTAATTACAAAAGTGGGTTCTTTATTGATCGATACAGAGCGTGCATACGCGTCTTTGTTTTCGTTATTGAGTAGTTCTTTGTTGCCTAAATATTTTAATTTTTGATCGGTAACGTATACAAAAAGCCTCGCCGTTTTTTTACTTTTAACAAGGATCAAAAAATATTTTTCTGTTTCTTTTTCGATCACACCCACCGGATAAATGGTTTCCTTTTTTTCATTGGTTACCATTTGTTGCACCGCCGAATCGGGTATAAATTGAAGTAGCGCTTTTACCCCAATTTTTAAGGTATCTGCTTTTTTTACAAAATTGGTATCAGAAGCCGTGTAGTTACCTTTAATAGGGGTAAAGGCTTTTACATAATCGTCTGGTTTAATGGTTGTTTCACCAGAAAGGTCGATGGCTTTATTAGAACAACCCCATAAAAGGGAGAGGAGGCAAATGGTCAACAACTTCTTCATACCTATAAAATTATATAAAATAACGGCTTAATGTTCAGGTAGGTTTAATACTTTGTAATTAAGAACCAACTATTGCATAAATTTGTTTTGAAACCGTCCATAAACCAAAAGATATATGGTCCCGCAAAACCCTTCTCTAAGCGAAGTACATGAGTCGATAGACACCACGCTTCCCCGCAAAGGATGGCGCCGTATATTGGCCTATTTTGGCCCAGCTTATTTGGTGAGTGTAGGTTATATGGATCCAGGAAATTGGGCCACCGATTTACAAGGGGGTGCACAGTTTGGATACCAACTTATTTGGGTTTTGTTACTCAGTAATATCATGGCACTTTTATTACAAAGTTTGAGTGCCAGGTTGGGTATTGTGCGCAGACGCGATTTGGCGCAGGCCAATAGAGAAACCTATCCAGCTGCCGTTAATTTTTGCTTGTATATTTTAGCTGAAAT
>JAGNTI010000034.1 GCA_017987615.1 Sediminibacterium sp.
GATCTCGGCTTGTCAAGTGCCAACTCTTTTTTGATATTGCTAATAGTAGTGCTATCACCACTTTGACCTAGTACCAAACGGGCTGGATCACCAAAGCCTTGAAACAAAAAAAACACCACCACTACTACCCCCATTAATACGAGTAACCCATACCCTAATTTTTTTGTAATGAAACGAATCATTACTTGCTATTTAGTGTGGTAAACAAATGATCAATCGTAGGTGCTGAAACTTTTTCTACAATGCGTGACCCTTTCATTAAAAAATAAGTTGGCGTAACACGTGCAGCGGTTTTAATAACGGTTGCATCAGATATTAATATATTGATATTGCCAAAAAGTTGAGCAGCTCTGTCTGCTTCTGGTGTAACTAAAATAACCTCAATATTTTGTGCCTGTAATTTTTTATAGATTGTTTCAAAAGCATTTTTCCAACCTTCTGCACCTTTCATTTCTTTTGCAAATACAAGCACATATGGTTTTTGATTTGCAAAAATGGCAGATGTAGTGTCTGTGCCAGATCTAGACATTAAACTAAAGTCAACAATTTTTGCTACAAGACCATTTCCTTTTTTAACCACAATATCTTTACGATCAACATACACATAAGTACTGTCAAAATCGGTTGGGAAATTGGCCTGGTCAAAACGAACTTCTTTTCCGTTTTTGGTATATATAAATTCAATAGAAGTACTGTCTGGAACTGCGCCAGCAGGTACTTTCATTTGTTCTACAATATCATTGCCCTTTTTGTAAGGCAAACAATCTACTACTGGTAAATACGTAAGTGCATACCACTGAAAAGCAGCGGTACCAAGGGTTACCGTATAGAGTAATATTTTTCCAAAAATGGCTTTATTGGCTTTACCAGAATTAGTTGCTAATAAAATAATAATGAGTACGCCTAATATAATGTCTTTGGTAAATGACATTGCCGGCGTAAGTGGTAAGCAGTCACCAAAACAACCACAGGTTTTAATTTTACCTGAAAAGAGCGCATAGCCTGTTAGGTAGGTGAAAAATAAAATGAGTATAAATAATAGCCATGTGATTTTTTTGGTTTGCCAGTTTACAATAATGGCAATGCCGGCAAATACCTCGAGCACATTCATACCCAATGATAAAAACAAGCTAAAGGGATTTAAAAAATCAAAACCCCACACCTCAAAAAACTCCTGCATTTTATAGCTTAACCCATGCGGATCATTGGCTTTTATAAGTCCAGAAAAGATAAACAACAATCCTACAAAAATTCGAATGGGTGTGTTTAATTTTTTCATGCAGATGGTTTTAGTGTTTTCCTTCGGAAATTAATATGAGTGCAAAAACAGAGTAATTTAAAATGTCCACGTAGTTGGCGTCAATACCTTCACTAATGAGGGTTTTGCCATCGTTGCCTAAAATTTGTTTGATGCGCATTAACTTCATGAGTATCAAATCGGCAAAACTTTCTTGACTCATATCTCTCCATGCTTCACCATAATCATGGTTTTTATCAAGCATCGTTTGACGTGCAAAATCTACATATTGTAAGTAGAGTTTTTCTACTTGATCCACTGGGAGTTCCTCTACCTGAGGATTACCAAGTGCCAATTGTATAAGACCAATAACTGCATAGTTTACAATGCCCTTAAATTCAGAATTGATATCATCCCCTACTTTTTGGGTTTGTAAATCTTGTATGGTTCTAATGCGAAGGGCCTTAATAAATATTTGATCCACCACAGAAATCGTACGCAATACACGCCATGCGGTTCCGTAATCCTTGGTTTTTTTAATAAAGATGTCTCTACAAGCTAAAATAGCCTCATCATATGCCTGATTGGTACTGCTCATTTTATAGGTCTAATTTTGATCCTTTGGTAATATCTTTGAAGCGGATGCAATATAATTGAAACATCAGAATGTTGACACTAAATAGCCAAGGAAAAACCTTACACAGTACAAAACCCCTCATTATGGGGATTTTAAATGTAACCCCCGATTCTTTTTACCAAAAGAGCCGGGTAATAGCTGTTTCCGAAGTGTTAGACCTCGCAGGTAAAATGCTACATGAAGGAGCCTCTATTTTAGATATTGGAGGACAAAGTACGAGACCGGGTTCGGAGGCCATTTCTGCAAATGAAGAGCTGGATAGAATTGGCGCCGTTATTGAAGCAGTTGTGCGTCATTTTGGGGATGCATTTATATCGGTAGACACATACCATAGTGAGGTTGCTAAAGAGGTAGTAAATCTTGGTGCGCATATCATCAATGATATTAGCGGTGGTCAGTATGACGCTAATATGTACAACACCATTGCTGATCTCAATGTGCCATATGTTGTTATGCATGTTAATGAGCATAAAGAACAAATGCATACCGTTCATACTAGTACAAGTATTTTACCTGTGGTGCATGAATTTTTTACAAAAACAATAGCTGTTACAAAAGAATCTGGAATCCAACAACTGATTATAGATCCCGGTTTTGGTTTTAGTAAAACACCCGAACAAAATTTTGAACTTATTGCAAATCTATCCTCATTTACAAGCTTTCAAAAGCCAATATTAATAGGCGTTTCCAGAAAATCGACCATCTATAAAACCCTTGGTATTACTGCAGCAGAAGCACTAAATGGAACTACGGTTTTACACACTGCTGCAATTTTGAATGGTGCTTCTATACTTAGGGTGCATGATGTAAAAGAAGCAAACGAAGTAGTAACACTTTGTAGTTACCTACAATAAAAAAGCCCCAACCTAAAGGTTGAGGCTCTCATAATTACTTTTTATATTATTGACCTGGAGCGCCCGGAGCAGCTGGAGGTGGTGGTGGCGGTGCTAATTTTACGTCAACGATTTCTACATCGAAACATAAGTTTGCAAATGGTGCAATAGCTGGAGGACGACCTGAAGGGCCATAACCTAAAAATGAAGGAACTACAATACGTCCCTTTCCACCTTTAGCAAAGAAAGTTAAACCTTCTTCCCAACCTGGAATAACACCATGCTGTCCAATAACCACATCAATAGGTGCGTTATCTGGCGCTGGCTTACCCATATTAGCATCAAATTCTTTTCCGTCTTTATCCGCAAAATAACCTCTGTACATTACAGATACTTGGTATCCAGAGTCGGCTTTTTGACCTACACCCGGATTTGTTATTTCTACTAAAGCGCCGCTTTTGGTAGAAACTGTTTTCATTTTCTTGCCTTCAGCATATTTTTTTACTTCAGCAATTTCTGTAGCTTTTTCTTTTTCAACTTCTTTTTCGTAATCTGCTTTTACTAAATCTTCTTTAGCAAATGCTGCAATTACTTCAAGTTTACCATTGATAAAGTCGCCCGTTTTAAATACTTCATTGAACTCAATCATACCCATTTTTTTGAGTGAATCGATGCTTAATGAAAACTCCATTTTATCGCCAGGTGCACACTTGGTAATCACTTCTGTAAAAGTGTATTTTCCAAGTCTAGCTGTATCTAAATAAAAATACATCGGGATATGACCATAAGATGTATTTAATACGGTGTCTTTAGATTTTAACTTGTACTCGATGTTCAATTTTACAAACTGACCATGTTTTAAAAGTTCTTTACTGTTGCCTTTTGTAATTTTGTAAGGCATACCTGAAGGTGATTTTTGGAACTGATTACAGCTCGCAAAAATGACAACCGCTGCTAAAAGCGATAGTGTTGATTTGATCATTTTCATTGTAGTTGATTATAATAGTCTTTTAAGACCTCTTTAAAAGTATGTAAAGTTGTTTCAATATTTTCATCACTCCTACCTCCTGCTGCATTTACATGTCCGCCTCCTTCAAAATGTTTTCTTGCAAAAGCATTTACATCAAAAGCACCCTTGCTTCTAAAACTCCACTTACGCTCTTCGTCTCGATCTATCACAATAGCGCCAAGTTTCATGCCTTTAATACCTAACAAATAATTCACCAAACCCTCTGTATCACCGGTTTTGATGTCAAAGCGTTGTAAATCCTGCTTGGTAATATGCATAATGGCAGTGTTGCATTCATAGAGCACTTCCATTCGGTTCAGTAAAGCATAGCCAATAAAACGAAGTCTGTTTTCTAATGAATTATCAAAGATATGACTATGTACCACCGTGTGGTCTAGTCCTAAATCTTTTAAATGAGCAATCATGCGGTGTACAGATGCGGTAGTGGCAGGAAATCTAAAAGATCCAGTGTCTGTCATTAACCCTGTATATAAACAGGTAGCCACATCAAGTGATATATGCGCTCCGTTTTCTGAAGCCATAATTAAATCATATACCATTTCACAGGTAGAACTTTTGCTGGTATCGCTCACGCCATAAGCAAATACTTCAGTTTGTGGTTGCTGGTGATGATCAATTAAAATTCTAGCACCCTTTGCATTTGCAAGTGGCGCTTCCATGTTTTTGGTTCTGCTAAGTGTATTAAAATCTAAGCAAAATAAATAGTCTGCATCATTAATAAGCGCTAAAGCTGCATCCTTCTTTTTTTCAAAATCAATAACCGTTTTAATACCTGGCATCCAATCTAAAAAATCGGCCCAATTGGTGGGTGATATAACAACCGCATCATGACCAAGTGCCTTTAAAAAATGATACAATCCAAGGGTAGATCCCATTGCATCGCCATCCGGCTTTTGGTGCATGGTAATAATAACCTTGCTAGGCTTAGTTAATAATGGGAAAAACTGTTCAATGGGTTGCATATTCTGGCAAAAATGCAGCATCTAGCCTGTTTTGTCAAATCAATTTAAGGGGGTTTAACAAAAATTAACGCTAATTAGTAATTTAAAGGGTAGATTATTTGTAATTTTGCACCCGAATTATACCTAAAACTATGAGTAACAGAACATTTACAATGATCAAGCCTGATGCAACCAGTAAAGGTTACACAGGTGCTATTTTAGACCAAATTATCAAGGCTGGCTTTACCGTAAAAGCTATGAAATGGACTAAATTAACAACAGAGCAAGCTGGTTTATTCTATGATATCCATAGAGAAAGACCCTTTTTTGGTGAATTAGTTGAATTCATGAGCAGTGGCCCAATTGTAGCTGCTATCTTAGAAAAAGACAACGCAGTAGAAGATTTTAGAAAATTGATTGGCGCAACCAACCCAGCACAAGCTGAAGAAGGTACCATTCGCAAGAATTTTGCTGCTTCGATTGGTGAAAATGCGGTTCACGGTAGTGATAGCAATGAAAATGCAGTGATTGAAGGAGATTTCTTCTTTTCTAAACTAGAAAGATTCTAAATTTTACACTAGGATATAAAAAAAGGTCATTCTGCAAAGAGTGACCTTTTTTATGGTCGGGATGACAAGATTTGAACTTGCGACCCCACGCCCCCCAGACGTGTGCGCTACCGGGCTGCGCTACATCCCGAAAATGAGTATAAAACTCCCTTAAAACGCTGCAAATATAGGGTCAAAGACAAAAAATCAGATTATATTGCACTAAATTTCCAATCAGCCCATGACGATCCTCCTCAAGCAAGTCACAATTGCCGATCCTCAATCAAAACACAATGGTTTAACAACGGATATTTTAATTGAGAACGGTGTTATCGTTTCAATTGAATCAAATAGTTCTAAAAAAGCAGATCAAACCCTCGAGTGTAATGGTGCTTATGTGTCTAGTGGATGGGTTGATGTTTTTTCAAATTTTTGTGACCCAGGTTTCGAATTCAAAGAAACCTTACAATCTGGTATTGCCGCCGCAGCAGCAGGTGGATATACAAGGGTGCTGGTTATGGGTGATACAAAACCTGTTTCCGACAACAAAGCACAAGTAGCTTACATACATGCAGCAGGCAACCAAGCAAATGTAACGCTACACCCAATTGGAGCCATTACTAAAAAAATGGAAGGGCAATCATTAGCAGAAATGTATGACATGCGTGCATCAAATGCAGTTGCATTTTCGGATGGCATGCATCCTGTTCAATCTCCTGGGGTATTTTTAAAAGCGCTTCAATATGTAAAAGCTTTTGATGGAATTTTAATTCAAATTCCTATCGATAAAACCATTGCGGCAAACGGACTCATGCACGAGGGAATTGTTTCTACTCAAATGGGACTTCCTGGCTTACCAGCTGTAGCCGAAGAACTAATGGTAAAAAGAGATATTGATTTACTCAGATATACAGGATCTAAACTTCATATCACGGGCGTATCTTCTGCAACTACAATTGATTTAATTAGAGCTGCTAAAAAAGAAGGCTTAGCTATTTCTTGTAGTGTTACACCAACGCATCTTTTTTACTGCGATGAAGACATGACAACCTACAACACCAACTTAAAAGTGATTCCTCCGATAAGAACAAAAGCAGATCGTGACGCACTCAGGGCCGCTGTTATAGATGGTACCATCGATTGCATTGCTTCGCATCATGCTCCTCAAGACTGGGATCATAAAGTATGTGAGTTTGAATATGCAGAGTTTGGAAATATAGGATTACAAACCACATATGCTACACTTGAACAAACAGTTCCAGGTTTATCGCCTACTCAAGTTTCAAATTTATTAAGTGGGAATGCTCGACAAATATTTGGACTTCCAATGGTTAGTATCGAAGAAGGTCAAGCCGCAGAATTAACTATATTTAATAGAACAGCAACCACTACCCTAACAGCACAAAATAATAAGAGTAAGTCAAGCAACTCCGCTTTTATGGATATGCCGCTTAAAGGTGCAGTTGTAGCAACCCTTCATAATAAACAAATAACACAATAATATTTAACTCAAATAATTCATAACTATTACACATGGAAAATAATAATATCAAACAAGGTTTAACGTATGGTATCGTGGGTGGCCTGATTTTTTTAGTGCTTTTATTTGGTTTATGGGCTGTAGGGTCTGTAGAAAATTTTGTGGCCGTTACCGGCGTAACCACTTTTATTCCTTACCTCTTTATTATTTTATTGGTGGTAGGTTTTAAATTAAGAAAAGACAATGGTGGCCTCTATTCTTTTAAAGAAGCCCTACAATTTACCTTTGTTGCTTATGTGGTGTTTGCACTTATCGAAGCGGTTGGTAACTATACACTCTTTGCACTCGTTGATCCTGACATGACTGCTAAAGTGATGGAAATTAGTATTACCAAAACATTACAAATGATGGAAAAATTTGGTGCATCTGAAGCGCAAGTTGAAGAGACCGTAAAAAGAATGCAAGCCGAACCAAAAATTACTTCTTTTAAGCAAGTGTTTTTGGGACTTGGTTTAGCAATCGTATTCAATTTTGTTAAAGCACTCATTTTGTCAGTTATTATCAAGAAAAACGAGGAAGTACCTGATCAAATTTAATCACATGCAAGTATCTGTTGTAATACCCCTTTTTAATGAAGATGAATCACTGCCCGAATTGTGTAGTTGGATTACGCGTGTGATGGATCAAGAGCAATTGTCTTATGAGGTTATCCTTATTGATGATGGCAGTACTGATAATAGTTGGGAAGTCATTACACAAATTAGCGCAGCTAATCATGCATTTAAGGGCATTCAATTTCAACGCAATTATGGAAAATCAGCTGCCTTAAACGAAGGTTTTAAATCAGCGCAAGGTGAAGTGGTGATTACCATGGATGCTGATATGCAAGATTCTCCAGATGAAATTCCAGCATTAAGAGATATGATTATTAATGGTGGTTTTGACCTTGTTAGTGGATGGAAGAAAAAAAGATTTGACAATACACTTACTAAAAATATACCTTCTAAATTATTTAATGCTGTAGCACGTAAAAGTTCAGGCATTCAACTCAACGACTTTAATTGTGGACTAAAAGCCTACAAGAATAAGGTAGTAAAGAGCATCGAAGTATACGGCGAAATGCACCGATATATACCTATTTTGGCTAAAGGCAGTGGGTATAAAAAAATTGGAGAAAAAATAGTTGAGCACAGAGCTAGAAAATACGGTGTTACCAAATTTGGTTGGCAGCGTTTTGTAAATGGATTTTTAGATTTAGCCACGATCCTATTTTTAGGAAAGTTTGGTAAACGCCCCATGCAGTTTTTTGGCTTATTGGGCACTTTGTTTTTTTTAATTGGATTTGTTGCTAGTATTTACCTGGTTCTTGCAAAATTTGCAAGCCAAGACTTTTCTTTAACCAATCGTCCAGCATTTTATATTGCCCTTACCACTATGGTTATTGGTATGCAGCTCTTTTTAACGGGCTTTGTTGCCGAACTAGTAGCACGTAATGCCACAGAAAGAAATGTGTATTTAATCGCTTCAAAGATTGGTTTAGACAAATAGTTCATAATTTATTGTTATGAAAAAAAAAGTAGTCATTATCGGTTCCGCTTGGCCATTAAGAGGCGGAGGCATCGCTACTTTTAATGAAAGGTTAGCTAAACAATTTATGGATGAAGGTCATGAAGTAATCATCTATACCTTTTCATTACAATACCCCTCTTTTTTATTTCCCGGTAAAAGCCAATATGCCACTGAACCCAAACCAATTCATTTAACCATTAAGGAAGTTGTTAATTCAGTAAATCCATTTAACTGGGTTCGTATTGGTAATGAAATAAATAAAATGGCACCTGACCTTGTGGTGGTTAGATACTGGATTCCATTTATGGGCCCATGTCTAGGAACAATTGCTTCAATTATCAGAAAAAATAAAACTTCTAAAGTTGTTTGTATCGCAGACAATGTGGTGCCACACGAGAAGCGTCCATTAGACACCCTCTTTACTAAATACTTTGTAGGTCAAGTAGATGCTTTTGTAACACTTAGTGAAAAGGTTCAAAAAGACCTTACCCTATTTACGCAAAAACCATCTGCCACGGTAGTACATCCACTCTACGATAATTTTGGCGAACCCATTTCAAAGTTAGAAGCTAGACAAAAATTAGAACTAGACGCTTTTGATCCAATTATTTTATTTTTTGGATTTATAAGAGCATATAAAGGACTTGATCTTTTATTGAGGGCACTTGGATATTTAAAAAAACAAGGGAAAATTATCCCTACCCTCGTTATAGCTGGAGAGTTTTACGATAAAAAAGAACCTTACTTACAAATTATAGCGGAAGAAGATTTAACAAACGATGTAATTGTAAAAAGTGATTTTATCGCAGATACGGATGTACGCAATTACTTTTGTGCCACCGACTTTGTGATACAACCTTATAAACATGCCACGCAATCAGGTATTACACCACTCTGTTTTCATTTTAATAAACCCATGCTAGTAACAAATGTTGGTGCACTAGCTGCCATGGTGCCAAATAATGTTGTTGGTATAGTTGCGGAGCCTGATTATGTTTCTATTGCTCAAGGAATTGAAAAACTGTATGCATTAGGTGAGCCTCATTTTACCTCTGCTATCGAAATAGAAAAGAAAAAATACAACTGGAATCAATTAACCCATCAAATTTGGGACTTAATATCATAATACTATGTCTACACAAAAAATACAATCGATTATAGAAAGCTCTATTGCTGTAAAACAACAGTATGTTTCTGATGCTGCATTTCTAGATAAAATTAGTTCAGCCGTTACCCTTGTAGCCAATGCTTTTACAAACGGCTACAAAGTGCAGTTTTGTGGAAATGGCGGCAGTGCTGCTGATGCACAACATTTAGCTGCTGAGTTTTCGGGACGTTTTTACAAGAACCGTAAAGCGCTTCCTTCAGATGCGCTGCATTGCAATAGCTCCTATTTAACAGCAGTGGCCAACGACTATAGTTACGATGATATTTATAGTAGACTTGTAGAAGGCACCATGTATAAAGGTGATGTACTCATTGGAATCAGTACTTCTGGTAATTCCGGAAATATTGTAAAAGCTTTTGAAATGGCTAAGTCAATGGGCATTGTAACCATTGGATTTACGGGAGCAGCTGGTGGTAAAATGAGTGAATTATCAGATGTGCTTATCAATGTTCCAAGCAACGATACTCCCCGTATTCAAGAAAGCCATATTTTAATCGGACATATTATTTGTGAATTGGTAGAAGCTCAATTATTTGCTTAATGGATATTTTAGAAAATATAGATCCTTCTTGGACACTGTTTTTAGACCGTGATGGCGTTTTAAATCATGAAAAGCATTTAGACTATATCAGAAATGTGTCTGAATTAAAACTATATGATGGCGTGGTAGATGCCATGCGCATTTTTGCAACGCTTTTTTCAAAAATCATCATCGTAACCAACCAAAAAGGTATTGGTAAAGGATTAATGACTGATCAAGATTTACAGCATATTCATAATTCTTTAAAATTGCAAATTGAGTTAGGTGGCGGCTGTATCGATGCAATATATTATTGTTCCGATATGGCAGACGATTCACCAAACCGAAAACCTCAGTGTGGCATGGCATATCAGGCCCAACAACAATTTCCTGAAATTGATTTTTCCAAAAGCATCATGGTTGGGAACCGTTTAAGCGATATGGGGTTTGCTCGTAACGCCGGTATGCACAGTGTGTTTTTAGCCACCACGCATCCTGAAATTCAATTTCCACACCCAAATATCGATTTTAGGTTTAACTCCTTAATTGAATTTGCAAACGCACTTTAAAAACTACAATGAAAAAATTACTTTTTGTTTGTATACTACTTTGTAATCAATTAGCTGCGCAAACCATTGCACAGCTAGAAGATCAAATTAAAAAACATGCGTTCCAAATTGTTAATGGAGAAACCTACGCAGAAAGGGTTACAGCAGATAGTGCCTTTACCAAAGGATTGGTAAGGGCTTTAAAAACTCAGTTTTCTTTTAATCATCGCTTTGATTCTTTAATTACGGTGTCTACCCTATTTTCACCAGATAGCACTTTTAAATTATTTACTTGGCAGCTACTATCAGAAGATGAAAAAAGCTATCGTCAAAAAGGTGCGATACAACTTAATGCTAAGGATGGAAGTTTACAACTCATCCCTTTATTTGATTGCTCCGAATTTACAGACGCCCCCAATGATTCAATTAGAGACGCCAAACACTGGATTGGCGCTATTTATTATAAGATCATTCCTAAAAAATACAACAATAGAACTTATTATACATTATTAGGGCTTGATGGCAACAACGCTGTTACCCATAAAAAGTGGATGGAAGTCATGTATTTTGATGCAGACAATAAACCTGTTTTTGGAGGTAATTATTTCGTGTATAAAAACGACGATTTCAAACCCAAACAACCTACCTCAAGGTTTGTATTAGAATATAAAAAGGAATCCATTGTAAAAATGAATTACGATCCTGAATTAGACCTAATCATATTTGCCACCCTTATTAGCGAAGAAAATATTCCTCAAAAAAAGGAAACACTTGTACCTTATGGAACCTACGAAGGTTTTAGCTGGGATAAAGGCAAATGGGTACACCTTCCCCGCATTAAAGAATTGGATCCAG
>JAGNTI010000168.1 GCA_017987615.1 Sediminibacterium sp.
TTATAGGTATTGCCAAATTCGGTAAGTAAAATATTAAACCCTGCCCTTACCGATCTGTGCTGAAAAGCATCGTCTAAAATAATGGCTTGTAAATCTTTGATGTCATGTAACAGTTGCGGAATGGCTACCAACCTTTCTTCACCAACTGCAACCGGTACCGATGGAAATTTTTGATGAAAGAGCATAGGCTCATCTCCTATTTCAAGCGCTGTTGTAGATGCACCTGCTAATACATATCCTTTTGTTTTTCTTTTATAGCCTCTACTAACTGTAGCCACTTTATAGCGGGTATGCAGTAACGCTAATAGATATTCTACCATGGGTGATTTACCCGTGCCACCCACTGCCAAATTACCAACACATATAAGCGGAAAATTAAACCTAGCCGAACTCAAATACTGTTTATCAAATAGCCAGTTGCGGATTTTAATAAATGCCCCATACAAAATAGCAAGCGGCAATAATAAAACACGAAAGGAAGTAAGAAAAATGGTATTAAAATTCATAGATGCGACTCGGCGTAATGAGGTAGTGCAAAGGTACGTCAAATTGGTCTGTATCTGCTATATGCTGGGTGGGGTCAAAATATGAAAAACCCATGGCAATCACCCCATGGTTGCAAGAGGCTAAAAAGCGGTCGTAATAGCCTTTCCCGTAGCCCACTCTATACCCTTCCGTATCAGCAACAAGTAATGGGACAAATACCAAATCGATGGTTGCCGGGTCTACCGGATTTGGAGCATCTGGCTCTAGTACCCCAAATTTACCAGGCTTGTATACCGTGTTTTCATCTATCTGATGCGCAGTAAATTGATGCGCGTCTGGATCCATTACCGGATAGGAAATAGAAAGCCCAGGAACCATATGACGTAGATATCCCGAAAATAAATGCGTGTTGGGCTCTGCTTGGTTGGGCATGGGCCAATATGTGAGAAGCGACCTAATGGCCGAAAAATCAAACTTTTGAAATTGAATGAGCATTAAATCATCAAACTGCAAACGCGTTTTGCTGGGCAAGTCTTGGCGTTTGTTTTTGTACAATTCTCTTAATGCTTGCTTGTTCATTGGGTACTATGTTGCAACAAAAAATGAAAAAATAGTAGTCCCGTAATTGCGCTGAAAAGAGTAACCTTCAAAATTTTTATAGTCGTTACGCGGTGTATGCTCTAACACAAAAAATCCACCCGACTTAATAAGTTTTTTTGCGACAATTATTTTAGGCAGTTCATCGATGGTACCTAATGCATAAGGCGGTCCAGCAAAAATAAAATCGTAAGCGGTGGTACAACTATTTAAGTAAGCAAATACATCCAGCTTTAATACCTGTGCGCCTTCTATTTTTAATAAAGCAATGTTTTTTTGTATAAACGCCTGCATGATAGGGTCTTTTTCAATCAGCGTTAGCTTGGCTGCTCCCCTAGAAGCAAGTTCATAACTTATACAACCCGTGCCTCCAAATAAGTCGAGGGTTTCAATCTCATCAAAAGACATTCTACTTTGTAAAATATTAAAGAGACCTTCTTTTGCAATATCGGTGGTTGGCCTCGTGTGCGGCATATTGGTGGGTGGACTAATACGGCGTCCACCATATTTACCTGAAATTATCCTCATGCTAATGGCTTCAAAAAGGCTGTAAAAAAATGAGCGGTTTGCGCTTCAAACATAGCAGGCAATACTTTTTCTTGACGTGGCTTTTTATATTCTACCATCGGAAAAATTTGCTCTACACAAACAGCCGCCGCTGAGCTTGCATCAATAAAGCCCATCATATTTACTTTAATGTTAGCCGCATCAATTTGGTGCGAAGCATTTATATGTAAAAGATGGTAACAGATATCTTCGGTACTGATAAAAGAAAAACTTTGAATGAACTGAAGTGTGCTTGACACAAACAAGCTTGCGATAAAATGATTTTTATAAAACTGCAGTTTTAACATGGGTTTGTCAGAAACTGCTTCGGCATAAAGTCCTGTAATATTGGGTGTATAGGCATGCGCTAATTGATGCAGCGGATACCTAGCATTTAAAACATCGAGTAAGCTATTGGGTATACGGTAACAATTAATAAGCGAAGGCGTGTTTTTTATTTTCTCATGCTTGAGTGAAGCCTCAACAGCAGGCCCAAATAATAATTGTAAATAATCGGTAGCTGCTTCTGTATTAAATTTTTCTAGCGGAACAATAACAGCTGTTGCATTATTGATAAAAACTTGAACAGCGCTCACTGACTTTTGCAATAAGTTGGATGCAGCAGCTGCTTCAGAAAAAATGGACTCCCAATTATTTTCAAGCGCACTCCCTCCTGTCTCCCATTCAAAAAATTCGAAAGCTTGAATGGCCTGATTTCCCATATTAATTAGGGAACAAGCAATATGATCGTTTGCAATATCAAATTGTAATAATTCGGCAGTTGATGTTAAAGTAACTGAAGCATCACCATAAAAAGAATATGTTTTTTGAATAGCCATTGGATTTCACTGCTTAATTATGTGCAATAATATAAAAAAAGAAGGTGATTTGAACACACTATTATATAGTAGATTTGCAAACCCTATGTCTAGCAGCCCAAACACGTCTAATTTACAGGTAAACAGCTCTCACAAGCAAATATTATCCATTGCCTTACCCATTAGCGCCTCCATTTTGGTGCCCCAAATTAACTTTATCACCAACAATATCTTTTTGGGTGGATTGGGGCAAGAAGCGTTAGGACTTGCTGGAATTACCGGGGTGTTTTACTTAATTTTTGCTGTTATTGGACATGGTCTAAACAATGGTTTACAATCCCTTATATCACGTAGGGCAGGCGAAAATAATATTGAAGAAATTGGAAATCTGTTTTCGCAAGGCATACGCATTGCGCTCGCATTTTCATTTATAGGTATTTTAATAACATGGTTGGTAGTGCCTGCCCTTTTTAAATTTGCACTCCACGATCCACTACTTGTAGATAAAGCCGTCAGTTTTTTAAATATCAGAATTGTAGGTCTTCCCCTACTTTTTGTATACCAAATGCGAAATGCATTACTGGTCGGTACCAACCAAACCAAGTACTTAATTATTGGTACGGCCACCGAAGCAGTAACCAATATCTTTTTTGATTACGGATTTATTTATGGCAAATTTGGTTTACCCAACCTAGGTTTTAATGGTGCCGCTTACGCTTCTATTATATCTGAATTTGCGGGCCTTGCTGTTTTGTTTGTGCTCATTCATGTAAAAGGAATTAGCAAACAGTTTCAACTATTCAAGTATTGGGCTTTTGATTGGATCAATATCAAACTCATTTTAAAGATTTCAAGTCCTATCGTTTTACAATATGCCATCAGTATTATTAGCTGGGAGTTCTTTTATATTTTAATTGAACACCATGGTGCTAGGGATTTAGCCGTGTCTAATACCATGCGCAATATTTTTGGATTCTTTGGTTGCTTTACTTGGGCAT
>JAGNTI010000169.1 GCA_017987615.1 Sediminibacterium sp.
ACTTAATGCCAAATGTTCCTGCCGTAGATTTATACCTTAATGGTATTTTAATGAAGGCGAATATTCCTTATTTAGGAAATTCAGGCGCTATGGATATTCCGGTTGGTATTAATGCACCTGGCTTTGTATCAGGTACAACTACAACATGGGCTATTCGTGCAGCAGGAGCAACTTCTACATCTGCAGCACTAGTAAGTTATGCTAGTGCCAACGGACTACAAAGTGGTGTTGCCCTTACTGGATTTAGCATGGGCTACTCAGCTGCTACAGGAGCAAGACTACCTTATTTAGCTTTAACGCTTGATAGAAACAAATAGTCAGTGATCATACTTTTAAATAGGGCGAAAAATTATATTTTTCGCCCTATTTTTTTTAACAAAGTTTGCGTCAATAGTTTTGTAAATTTGTAACCATGAATGCTAAATATTTGTTGATTGTTGGGTTCTTGTTTTTTGCCCCATTTGTAGTGTCTTCGCAGGCACTAGATTCTATGCTGGCCATTTACAAAGAAAATTATCAGCAAGAAAAAGTACATATTCATTTTGACAAAGGACTTTATGCAAAAGGTGAAACCATTTGGGGTAAAGCGTATATTTTAGCAGGTGAGGGCTTATCCGATTATAGTAGAAATTTTTACGCAGATTGGTACGATGATGCAGGACAACTTATTAAGCATACTGTACACCCTATTTTTGAATCCTCTGCAAAACTTCAATTTGAAATTCCACAAAATTATAAAGGCACCCGTATTCGTGTAAAAGCATACACTAGATGGATGCTAAATTTTGATGCTGCTTTTATTTTTACCAAAGACATTACCATACAAGGTTCCGATTCTTTAGCGGGCACCAAAAAAGTAGAACCTATATATAAGTTGCAGTTTTTTCCAGAAGGTGGACAACTAATTGCAGGCCTACAAACGCAGGTAGGTTTTTTATCGGTAAATCAAAACGGTGATCCTGCACCCATAAAAGGTGCCATTTTTAATAGTAAAATGGTGCTCATGGATTCTATCCAGTCGGTACATGATGGGATGGGTGTTTTTAGTTTTGTGCCAGAAAAAGACGAAACGTATAACTGCATTTGGGTAGATGCCTCCGGTGCTGTGCACACTACAGCAGTTCCTGCCGCAAAACCAGATGGTATTGTGATGCAGGCGCTATTACAAGACGATAAGGCTAAAATTGTTATTCAGCGCCCGGCTATAACCGCGCAAAACTTTTTACAACTGCATGTAGTTGCGTCTATGAATCAGCGCATGGTATATACCTCAACCATTCAGTTGCAAACAAAAAAATCAGCAGCACTAGCTATGCGAACCGATAGTTTGCCTACTGGTGTTTTACAAATTACCGTTTTTGATGCAGCTTGGGTGCCAGTAGCAGAGCGGGTTTTATTTATCAATAATAACCTGCATACATTTTATCCTTCGGTAAAAATGTTTACGCCACGTTTAAGTAAGCGTGCTAAAAACACCATCGATATTGTAGTAGAAGATACACTGCTTAGTAATTTGTCCGTATCTGTAACGGATATCAATGCAGTGCAAGATAATTCCAATACTATTTTTTCTAATCTGCTTTTACAAGGAGACATTAAAGGTAATATCCCAAATGCTGCTCAGTATTTTTCAAGTACCGACGCAGATATATCTGCAAAGCTAGACCTAGTGATGCTTACGCATGGTTGGCGTAAATACAACTGGGAAGAAATGATTAAAGGAAAGCTACCCAATTTAAAATACCAAATGGATAGTGATTATTTGCAAATTAGAGGTTCGGTATATAATGGCGCAAGCTTTGATAATAAATTAGTAAAGAGTATTACCATGGTGCTCCAATCTAAAGATAGCAGCAAGCAGTATTTTTTTGCACCCATTAACCCTGATGCTAGTTTTAGTCAGCGCGGCATTATATTTTTTGATACAGTGCGTGTTTTTTATAAAATCAATGGAGATAAAAAAATAGCGCCTAGTACGGTGGCTAATTTTACCTATAGCTTGCCCACTGTTATGTATCCTACACAAATTCAATTGTATCATTTTGCAAAACCTGATACAACGGGGCTTTCTTATCTAATGTATATGGAAGCACAGGCTAAAAGAATTAAAAAAACATTTGACTCGGTAGTTATTTTAAAAGAGGTGGTCGTGCAATCAAAAGCAAAGTCTGCCATTGATGTACTGGATGAAAAATATACAACCGGATTATTTTCTTCTAGAGATAGTTATGCATTTGATGTACAAAACGATGGCCATGCAACCGGTGCTACCAACGTGTTTCAGTACTTGCAAAATTTAATTCCGGGCATGACTATGTCAATTCCAATACTTGGCGCCAATGGTGCTGAAGATGCGAATAGCAACAATGTTCCCGGATTAAATTGGCGCGACGGTACCCCTGATATTTTCTTGAATGAAATGTTATCAGACGCAGAGCAAACCATGGGTATTCAAATGAGTGATATTGCCTACATTAAAGTTTTTCGTCCACCATTTATGGGATCATCAGGATCAGGGCCTTCAGGTGCTATCGCTATTTATACCAAAAAGCCCGCCGATTTAAAAAATGAAAGTTTAAAAGGATTGAGTAATGCTATCTTAACTGGATATACCAATTATAAAGAATTTTATAGTCCTAATTATTTGACAGCACCCACTAAAGTACCTGACGTAAGAACAACGCTTTATTGGAATCCTTATGTGCTCACAGATAAGAAAACCAAACTCGTTAAACTGGATTTTTACAACAACGATGTTACCACCAAATTTAGAATTGTGGTAGAAGGGATGAATGCTGCAGGTAAATTAACACGAGTAGAAAAAATTATTCAGTAAGCGACCGTTTATTCTGCTTCCTTATCAAATTCAAAATCGTCGCTATCGAGTAGCTCACGTTCAATTTCTTCCATCATTACAATGTCGGAGGCTTCACTTACCGTGGGGGTAAGGTTAAGTACTTCTAAAAAGCCAAGCTCGTCAAAAGCATTTTCAATTTTTGGGGATAGGCAGCAAATGACAAATGAGGCGCTTTTATCATAAAATGCCTGTTGCAAATCTGTTAAGATTTGACATGCTGTAGGGTCTATTTCTGTAACATTTTCTAGATTCAATACCATATTTTTTAATGGCGATTCTAGACATTTATTGCAAATAGTCTCTATTTCTGCTGCTATAATGGCAGTGATTGAGGTTCCAGCTGGGGTTAAAAGCTGGTATTTTTCTTTGGTATCAATTTTGAGCTCCATAGGATAGGCGTGAAGTTAGTAAATGTGGATAATCCACACACAACTTCGCTCAAAAATTTTCGTTATAATTGTATAAATCCAATTTTCGTTATGGATAATAATTTTTCGGCACAAGTAAAAGAGATCATTTCCTATAGTAGGGAGGAAGCTTTAAGGTTAGGAAACGACTTTATAGGGACAGAGCA
>JAGNTI010000035.1 GCA_017987615.1 Sediminibacterium sp.
AGTTGTTTTAATACGCCCTCAAAACAGAAATAAATGTATTTTTAAGGCCTATTTTGAGATACATGAAAACCTATGCGCTGGTATTATTTTTGTTGGTTGGCTTGGCATACGATTTAGTTGCCCAACCTTACACGGGCATAAGTTTACCAAAAAACAAACCCTACTCCGAAAGACTCTTACCTGCCGAAAAAACAGGCGAAAAAGGATTTAGGTTACCTAAGCGAATATTTAACAATACGGTTACGAGGTATAACTACGTTTTTAATGCCACAAATAGGCTTAATGAAATTATTGAAAGAGCTAGCCAAAAGCAAATTGAAAACTATGCGGAGCTACTCCCCTTTTATCCCTATAGTTTAGAAGCAACTGCAAAGGATGAAATTGATACCATCATTTACAAGTGTACTGCTGGTATTTTGTTACACGATTTAAGAAGCGATTGGGTGGATAATTTATACATCATTTTAGGAAAAGCATATTTACACCGCCAAGATTACGACTCGGCACTTGCCGTTTTTAAATATGTCAACTATGCTTTCGCCCCAAAAGATGAAGGCGCTGATATTCCTATTGGAAGTAATATTAGTAACACGGGTGGCGTATTTTCTATTTCAACCAATGAGAAAAGAAATATCTGGAAAAAAATAACCACCACCATTCCTAGCAGGAACGAAAGTTTTTTGTGGATGATTCGGACCTATCTCGAACAAAATAAACAATCGGAAGCAACAGGACTAGCAGCGCTTTTAAGAACAGATAAAATTTTTCCTGCAAGACTTATTCCTACGCTCGACGAATTAACAGCTTATGGTCATTACAAAGGGGAACGCTACGAATTAGCTGCAAATTTTTTAGCAAAAACAATTTCGTTTGCGGCAAATAAAGCAGATAAATCAAGAAAAGCATACTTAACCGCGCAGATGTATGAAAAAGCTGGCACCTACACACTAGCTAAACAGTACTATCAAACAGCCATTGATGCAGCGCAGGACCCCTATCTAGAAATATACGCCAACGTAGCACTCAATAGATTAAGCGTTACTACAGGAGCAGACAGTAAAGCGCTACTACTGATGGCCAAAAAAGATAGGTACGAAGCCTACAAAGACGTTATTTATTTTGCAGCAGCTTCTATCGAACTTTCAAAAAAGAATTATACCCTTACTCAAAATTATTTATTAGAGAGTATTAAGTATGCAGGTGACAATGAATTGCAAAAGCAAAAATCATTTGTACTACTAGGTGATATCAATTACGATCAAAAAAAATATGGTGCTGCCTATAAATTTTACGATAGCATTAATGTTCAAAACCTGGAGCTGATTCAAAAAGAAAAAATTGAAACTAGAAAGCCTGCCCTTCAACTCATCAATGCCAATTTAACCATTATTGAACTAGAAGATAGCTTGCAAAAAATTGCCGCCCTCCCTGAAATTGAAAGGACCATTTTTTTAAGAAAGCTTTACAAACAATTACGCAAAGAAAAAGATGATGCCTCACAGGATAAAATACTAGACGCAAATGCGGCCGCTAATTTTGATTTGTTTAGCAGTAGCGCCAACGCCGATTTTTATTTTTTAAATAAAGCACTACGTTCTAAAGGAGCGACCACATTTAAAACAACATGGGGCAATAGACAAAACCTTGACAATTGGAGAAGACAAGCCGCGCTGGATGCCAGTATTGGAACAGCAACCATCAATACGGCCGCAGTCACCACAGATGCTACAAACAAAGACAGTAGTTCAACTATTAGTTACGAAGCACTAGCCGAATCGATCCCTACTGGAGCCAAACAACTAGAAGCCTCCAACGAAAAATGGGCCAAAGCACTACTTGACAATGCGCAAATATTTCAACTAAATTTATCCGACTACCCTTCTGCTATAGAAGCCTACCGTTTTTATATCAGTAAGTTTTTATCAGGCGCTTCACTTGATTTGGCCTATCACAATTTAGCACTTTGCTATAGCGTTGTTGGTGATGAGGCGAGAGCAGATTCGGTACAAAAACTTTTTAAAGTTAAATTCCCAAGTAGTAAGTTGCTTTCCAAAAAAGAAGTAAGTAATGCTCCTAGCATCAGCGGCGCAGATATTACCTACAATACTATTTACGAATATTTTACCAAAGGAGAATACGAAAAAGCACTTGCACTAAAGGAAGAAGCTACCGCTAAATTCGGAAAAGACATTTGGGCACCACAGTTTTTATTTATGGAAGCAACCCTTCTTATGAAAAACAAAGAAGACAGTGCTGCCATACAAAAATTAAATAAAATTATAGCCAACTATAAAGAAAGTAGCATCGCAAAAAAAGCGGCTGCCGTTTTAGAAGTATTAAAGCAAAGAGAAACCATAGAAAAAGAAATCAATAAACAGCCTGCCAAAAAAGAGGAAGGCCAATAATATTAAACGCATCATTATGGAAATGTCAAAACCTGTTCGTGTCTTTTGGCGCATCTTTTTTTGGAGTATGGGTGGCCTTGGCCTCTTTTTACTCATGATTAATTTTGGATGGTTGGGTAGCATGCCTTCTATCGATGATATTGAAAATCCAACAGCATCACTAGCCAGTCAGGTATATGCGCAGGATGGGACCCTGATGGGAAAATTTTATTTAGAAGACCGCATAAACGTTCAATACAAAGACATTAGCAAGCATGTTGTAAATGCACTAGTAGCCACCGAAGACGAACGATTTTATGACCACAAAGGAATTGACCCACGCTCACTCGGTAGAGCCCTGTTTTTTTTAGGTAGTGAAGGTGGTGCGAGTACCATTACCATGCAAACGGCAAAAAATTTATTTACCAATAACTGGAGTACGAGCAATATTTTACTCCGAATGATTCAAAAAATTAAAGAATCACTGATTGCCATAAAGCTCGAAAGAAATTTTACCAAAGAAGAAATTATTACCCTCTATTTAAATACAGTGGCATTTGGAGATAATGTATTTGGCATTAGAAATGCGGCTAAAACATTTTTTCAAAAAGAGCCAGACCGCTTAAATGTGCAGGAGTCTGCAGTACTCATTGGTATGTTAAAAGGAGCCACTCTTTACAACCCTCGCCGCAATCCAAAATTAGCACTTGACAGACGCAACACCGTACTCAGTCAAATGGTGCGTAACAATTATTTACCAGAGGCAGAAGCAGCAAAACTAAAATTAACCCCGATAGAGCTCAATTATAAAAAGCTTGATGAGTCGGCGGGATTGGGCCCTTATTTTAGAATGATACTTGGCGAAGAATTAAAAAAATGGTGCAAAGAAAACACCAAACAAAATGGCGACAACTACAACCTCTACCGTGATGGTTTAAAAATTTATACCACCATCAAT
Organism: Sediminibacterium sp.; assembly: GCA_017987615.1. Lineage (GTDB taxonomy): Bacteria > Bacteroidota > Bacteroidia > Chitinophagales > Chitinophagaceae > Sediminibacterium. The sequence continues at coordinate 3,343 of JAGNTI010000035.1, forward strand.
CCACGCATGCAACAGTACGCAGAGGAAGCCGTGGGTAAGCACATGAACTACCTACAAAAAATATTTAACACCCAAGCCAATATCAAAGACGGAAGTATTTGGAAAGGATACGAAAATGTTTTGCAAAACGCCATGAAGCAATCAGACCGTTGGCGCAACTTGCAAAACGAAGGACTTGACGAAGAAGAAATTAAAAAAACATTTTCTGAAAAAGTAAACATGCGCATTTTTACTTGGAACGATGCGCGTGAAAAAGATACGGTGATGACGCCTTACGATTCTATCAAGTACCACCGTCAAATGTTGCAAGCAGGTTTTATGGTTATGGATCCATTAACTGGCGAGGTGAAAGCATGGGTAGGTGGCATTGGATTTAAGAGTTTCAAATACGATCACGTTAATATCAATACCAAAAGACAAGTGGGCTCTACCATGAAGCCCCTACTCTATAGTTTAGCGATTGAAGAAGCTGGCTTTACACCCAACACAACCGTATATGACCAACAACAAAGTTTTGGTAGCTATGGCCTTGTGCCTGCCACAGGTAAATCATGTACAGGCCAGTCGATGCCAATGGCAGCAGCACTTGCACAATCACGCAACTGTGCCTCGGCGTATATTTTAAAACAACTCGATACCGAAGGTAATAACAGTGCTAAACGTTTGGTTGAATTTTTAAAGCGCAGCGATATCACTGCTAATATTGATCCATACCCTTCTATTGCACTGGGTGCTTGTGAAATTTCATTGTTTGAAATGATGCAGAGCTACAGTATGTTTCCGGGTAAAGGCTTTAATGTAAAACCCATGTACATTACACGTATCGAAGATAGAAATGGAAATGTGCTAGCTACTTTTACGCCAAAAAGAAAAGAAATTATTAGTGAAGTAACAGCCTACTCAGTTGCTAAAATGATGGAAGGTGTGATGCGCGCCGGAACAGGACGCGGCATGTGGAGTTATGTACCCGATATGGCTATTGCAGGAAAAACAGGAACCACCAATGAAAATAGTGATGGTTGGTTTATAGGTTATACCCCTCAACTTATTGCTGGTGGATGGGTTGGTGCCGACGACCGTTTTATACATTTTAATAAAGAGAGTGCCTGGGGTCAAGGTGGTAGAGCCGTATTACCTATTTGGGGTTACTTTTTTGGCAAAGCCGCCGCAGATGCCAACTGTGGCATTGATACCAAACTTACATTTAGTAAAGCTGACATGGTTGAAAATGAAATCATGCTGGATTATTTAAACAACACCCCACCTGTATTAGGTGCCGAAAGTGAAGATTTAGGAACGGGTACAGAAGGTGATTATGCAGTGCCGCTTGATATTAAAGCCGAAGACATTGCTCCTGAATCACAAAAAGCAACGGACACAAAACCTACCACAGATCCTAAACCTGCCGATCCAAAAAAACAAACACCACCGCCACCTGCAGTGATAACAAAACCAATAGACAAGCCACAAGATAAACCGGCGGACAAACCAAAAGCAGTACTTCCAAAAAAAGGCGGAACTAAATAAATTTTTTAATCACTCCGAGGCACTAGAGCGCTTTATTGACAAAATTAAAATTCAGGGATAACTGATGAAACATATTACGCTGGTAAAATCCAGTAGCGTAATTAATATGTAGTTTTTGCATGAGCACAGCTACACCAAAAGTAACACCATTAAGCCCATTGGTGATATTGTATCCATTTAAAGATTGTCTGCGCAGCACATTGTAACCAAGATTGCAATGAATATTTTCATTGACGGTTAACTGCGCTCCTAACACCACATGCGACATCATTTTTTCAATGGTTGAAAATTTTTTGCCGGATTCTGAAATAATAAAACTCGTATCTGATCCGTGTAAATTAAAGCGCTGTAACTGCTGTAAGGTGAGTGAAAATTGTAGTGGCGCATCTGCTAATTTTTTAGAAATGCCAGCATTTATTTCAAAAGGAAGTTCTTCTTTTACGGCGCCTGCATAAGCATTTAATTGCGTTCCCATATTGGTTACCACTACTCCTGCTTGTAGCCCTGCGGCTTCATCAAAATAAGTGAGTGACGCATCTAGTGCAAGTGCAGATGAACGGTAAGCGCTGTAATTTGAATGAATGAATTTTGCAGCAGCACCTAGCCACCATTTGTCTTTATACTGTTTACTGGTTCCTAATTGAACCGCAAAATCAGTTGGGCGGTACATACCCAATACATTACCAGCGGCATCTGTTTGATCGATGCTTCCATAATTTACATATTGAACACCGAGTCCTAGATTTTGCGCACCAACAGTGTAACCAGCCATACAACTGTACTGATTAATACCCGCTAGTAAACTTGAAAATGAAGTAGCGACCTGGCCATGATATGCAGGCCTTAGTAATGACGGATTTGAAAAACCCGCTGCTACATTATTTCCGATGAGTGAAACATTAGATCCTCCAAGTGCAGCAACTTCTGCAGTAGCTGGATTTTTTAAAAAACTAAATACCGGATTACCGCCTTGTGTTTGCGCAAAAGCATGCACGACTCCAACCCATAAAAAAACAAAGAGTAAACGGGCGCGCATAAAACAGTTGTAATTTATTAAAATTAAACAAGGGCAAGGTCTACAACCTGCTGCATTGTTTTTACATAATGAAAAGTTACTCCTTTAATAAATGCCTTGTCAATTTCATTGACATCTTTTTCATTTTGCGCACACATAATAATCTCCTTTAAGCCAGATCTTTTAGCTGCCAACACTTTTTCTTTAATACCCCCTACCGGTAACACCTGACCACGAAGGGTGATTTCGCCGGTCATGGCTAAATAAGGTTTTACTTTTCTACCCGTAAATGCAGAGGTTAAAGAAGTAAGCATAGTAATACCTGCGCTAGGACCATCTTTTGGTGTTGCACCTTCTGGTACGTGCACGTGAATATTCTTTTTAGAAAACACTGTAGGATCTATACCGTATTTTTTAGCGTTGGCTTGCAAATAACTTAACGCAGTGGTCGCACTCTCCTTCATTACATTACCCAAATTACCGGTAAGCTTTATTTCGCCTTTGCCATCACTTAAAATAGTTTCAATAAATAATATATCGCCACCCACATAGGTCCAGGCAAGACCTACAGCCACACCTGGCATATTGGCCAACTTATAAATTTCGTTGCTATAACGTGCTTGCCCAAGTATTTTTTCGATATCTGGCGCCGTTAAAGTGGTTTTTACTTTGTTTTTAGTCGCATATTCTTTGGCCTGAAAACGCATTACGGATGCCAGCTGACGGTCTAATTCACGCACGCCACTTTCTCTGGTATAGTTTTCAATAATTTTCTCCAGCACCTTATCGGCAATTTTAAAATTCACTTTTTCGAGGCCATGCGCTTCTTTTTGCTTGGGCACGAGGTGCTTTTTAGCAATTTCCACTTTCTCTTCCACGGCGTAGCCACTGAGGTCAATAATTTCTAAACGGTCGCGTAATGCTGGCTGAATATTTTGAATATTATTAGCCGTTGCTATAAACAACACTTTAGAAAGGTCGTATTCCAGCTCTAGGTAATTGTCATAAAAATTGCTGTTTTGCTCCGGATCCAATACCTCTAATAATGCCGATGAAGGATCGCCACGGTGGTCAGCACCTATTTTGTCTATTTCATCCAGGATCATAACCGGATTTGAAGACTTACATTTTCTAATATTTTGAAGGATACGGCCCGGCATTGCCCCAATATATGTTTTGCGGTGCCCCCTAATTTCACTTTCGTCGTGTAAACCGCCAAGGCTCAAACGCACATATTTACGACCAATGGCATGCGCAATTGACTTACCAAGCGAGGTTTTACCAATACCCGGAGGGCCTAAAAAGCATAAAATAGGGCTTTTCATGTCGCCTTTTAGCTTTAAAACGGCTAGGTATTCGAGAATACGACTCTTAATTTTTGCCATCCCGTAATGATCGATATCCAGTACTTTTTTGGCATTTTTAAGGTCATAATTATCGGAAGTATAGCTGTCCCATGGAAGGTCAAGCATTAAATCGAGGTGATTGTACACCACCGAATAATCGGGGGTGGTTGGGTGCATGCGCTCTAGTTTGGCCACACCCGTGTCAAATGCATTTTTTGCAGCTTCCGGCCATTTCTTGCCTTCAGCCTTCTTTTTCATATCCGCAATTTCACGCTCGTTGGTATCACCCCCAAGCTCGTCTTTGATACTCTTTAATTGCTGCTGTAAAAAGTAATCCCGTTGTTGTTTGTCCAGCTCGGTTCTGGTTTTATTGGTCACTTTATTTTTAAGTTCCGCAAACTGAAGCTCTTTTTGCAGTATTAAAATTAAACTTTCAGCCCTAGTATTTATATCATTGATTTCCAATAGTTTTTGCTTTTCGGAAATATCACTATTTAAGTTAGAGCTTACAAAATTTATGAGAAAAGAAGGGTTTTCGATGCTCTTTAAAATGATTCCCGCCTCTGTTGGAAGATTAGGCGATAGCTGAATAATTTGCGTTGCCAGGTCTTTAATACTGCTTACAATGGCCGCAAAATCGTCCCCTTCCGGACTAGCGTCATCTTCAAATAATTTGATGCTCGCCTTAAAATAAGGATCGTCGGTGAGCATAGAAACCAGCTCAAACCTTTTTTTACCCTGAATAATAATGGTGGTTCCACCATCCGGCATTTTAATAAGCTTAATAATTTTTGCCACCGTACCCACGCTACATAAATCTGCAGCCACCGGCTCCTCAATATTGGCATCCTTTTGAGACACGACACCTATAAGCTTGTCGGCTTTATAAGCGTCATTCACCGCCTTAATGCTTTTATCCCTCCCTACGGTAATAGGCAAAACCACCCCTGGAAACAATACCGTATTGCGCAGTGGCAAAATGGCAAGCTCTGAAGGTATCACCATATTTTTATCCTGTTCAGACTCCTGCTCGTTCATTGGTATGATGGGCATAAAGTCTGTATCCTCTTCTGATCTAAAAAACATGTTCTCTTTTATCATGATATCTGGGTCAAATTGTCACAACGGGCCGGAGGCCCGTCTCTAATCTATTGCACATAGAACTAAACAATATTGATGCCAAGCTGGTACAATCATAGGAAACCGGTACAAACTGGCACAAAAAAAAATCCTCACGACTTTGTCGTGAGGACCTTCTTGCAAGAAGTATATGTTTTATAACAAATACGACTAGTGAGCAGCAGCAGTTGTATCAACAGCAGTTGTATCAGCTACAGCAGTTGTGTCAACAGCTACAGCAGCAGTGTCAACAGTTGCAGTTGTGTCAGCAGCAGCTTCTTTGTTTTCACCTGAGTTACATGCTACGAAAGCTACTACAGCTAAGATTGCGAATACTTTTTTCATTGTATTTGTTTTTTTGAGTTAATAATTGTGCGCAAAGATAGGTGTCAGATTTAAATTAACAAATTTTTTGCGCTATATTTTATTTTTTCCTAAAGTATATGCGAATAGGCACTCCCTTAAAATTAAAGCTGTTTCGGAGCTGGTTTTCCAGGTAATTACGGTACGGCGACTTGATATCTTCGGGGTAATTGGTAAAAAAGGCAAAAGAAGGCACGGGCGTAGGTAACTGCGTTACATATTTAATTTTAACTGTATTTCCTCTAACCACCGGAGCATGGTAAGCAGCTACCGCTTTTAACATCACTTCATTTAATTGAGAAGTTGGAATTCTACGGCGCTTGCTTTCAAATACCTCTAACCCACTTTCGATGGCTTTAAAGATCCTGGTTTTCTCTTTTGCCGAAACAAATAAAATAGGCACATCGGTAAATGGCGCTAATTTTTGCTTCAAGTTTTTCTCGTAGTCACGTGCCGTATTCGTCTCTTTTTCAACGAGATCCCACTTATTTACAAGCACTACAACTCCCTTTCCTTTGCGGGCAGCCAAACTAAAAATAGTGATATCTTGTCCGGTAACACCCTTATGGGCATCAATCACAATAAAGCAAACATCGGCTTCATCCATAGCCTTAACAGCTCTGATGATGGAGTAAAACTCGAGGTCATCCTTTTCTTTAGACTTCTTTCTGATACCCGCTGTGTCAATTAATATAAATTCTTTTTGAAATAGATTGTAATGGGTATGAATGGTATCCCGGGTTGTTCCAGCAATATCACTTACAATGGTACGCTCCTCACCTACAAGTGCATTAAGGAGTGACGACTTCCCTACATTGGGCTGACCAATAATAGCAAACTTAGGAATGTCAGAACCTGAAATTTCCGCTTCCGCATCTTCTGGTTTAATTTCGGCACAAATAGCGTCCATTAAATCTCCGGTACCACTACCTGAGATACTGGAAACGAAGAAGTTATGCTCAAAACCCATACCGTAAAACTCGGTTGCCTCAAGCTCTCTTGTTCCATTGTCTACCTTGTTTACTACAACATAAACCGGCTTTGGGGTACGTCTTAACATATCCGCCATAGCATCATCCAAATCGGTAATGCCGGTAGCCACGTCCACCATAAATATAATAGCGTTCGCTTCTTCCATAGCGATTCTAACCTGCTTTCTAATTTCGGTTTCAAACATATCGGAAGAATCTGGCACAAACCCACCCGTATCAACCAGGTTAAAACTTTTACCATTCCAATCCGTTACCCCGTACTGACGATCTCTGGTAACACCACTAATGTCATCAACAATAGCTTTACGCTGCTCTAAGAGGCGGTTAAAAAACGTACTCTTACCTACGTTTGGCCTTCCAACAATTGCGACTGTATAGCTCATAATATATGTGTAAAATAGTTAAAATAAATATTCAAATGATAGTACCTAATTAATTGTAAATCAATTTATTGATACCCGTATTCTTTTAATTGACTGTCGTTATCTCTCCACTTAGGACGCACTTTTACAAAGAGTTCTAAAAACACTTTTTGTCCTACAAAGGCTTCAATATCTTGCCTGGCCTGTATCCCAATTTCACGAATCATAGTCCCACGCTCCCCTATAATAATGGCCTTTTGGGTTTCGCGGTGCACGATAATGTCAGCCTGAATTTTAATGATATTTTCCTTTTCCTTAAACTCATTGATCAAAACAGCGCTATGGTAAGGGATCTCATCGCCAAACAAATGGTAGATTTTTTCCCTAATCAACTCGGCCACAAAAAACCTAGTAGGCATATCACTCAAATCATCCTCACTGTAAAAAGGCATTCCATCTGGCAAAAATGTCAGCACTTCCGCTAACAGTTTTTGTAAATGTACTTTTTGAAGGGCCGATATCTTCACCATCTTTTTGCAATAGCTCTTGGCTGCAAAAAACTCAGTAGCCTCTGCAATTTTGCCATTGGCAGCAGCGTCAATCTTATTTAGAACAACAATCGCTGGCACTTTAAGCCTTAAAGCCTCAAAAATGGCGCTGGTTTCTTCAAAATTATCGTTGGCATCAACAATGAGCAGGGCTACATCGGCATCTTCGAGGGCCGTTTTAACCGCGTGCATCATGCGCTCATGCAGTTTATACCTAGGGTCAATAATACCTGGCGTATCCGAAAAAATGATCTGATACTCGCCCGGGTTGTTTAAAAACGCCTTGATACGATGCCTGGTGGTTTGTACTTTAGGAGACACAATGGCCATTTTTTCGCCAATAAGGGCGTTTAGCAAGGTACTCTTGCCAGCATTGGGTCTTCCAAAAATATTTACAAATCCAGCTTTCATGGTTGGTTTTACTTGATTAAAGCCACCTTAAAGGTAGCTACAAAAAGAAAAAGACCCCGATTTGAGGTCTTTTTTGTTGCGAGGGAAGGGATCGAACCTCCGACCTTCGGGTTATGAGCCCGACGAGCTACCGCTGCTCTACCTCGCGATGTTTGGAGGGCAAAGGTAA
>JAGNTI010000036.1 GCA_017987615.1 Sediminibacterium sp.
GTATCTAAAGTAACAAATAGTAGGCACTAAAGTTCGTTTTTGTGCATACCAAAGGCTTTATACATTCTAGACCGGTCAAACATTTTTTCGTTATTGGAAATGAAAATAGCAGCAACCCCGTTGCCTATAAAGTTGGTAATAGCTCTTGCTTCAGACATAAAGCGGTCTACGCCTAGTAGCAAGGCCAGCCCTTCTATTGGAATTACTTTGGTGGCAGTTAAGGTAGAAGCTAAAATAATAAATCCACTGCCTGTTACACCCGCAGCACCTTTAGAGGTTACCATTAAAATACCAATGATGGTAATGATTTGTTCCAAATCAAGTTGGATATGAAAAACCTGGGCCAAAAATATAATGGCCATCGATAAATAAATAGAAGTGCCGTCCAAATTAAATGAATAGCCAGCCGGGACCACAAGACCTACCACAGATTTATGGCATCCCATATGTTCTAACTTTTCCATCAGTGATGGTAGTGCCGCTTCTGAAGAAGAAGTGCCTAAAACAATGAGTAGTTCATTTTTAATAAAGCCTAAATATTTCCAAATGCTAATTTTATAATAACGCAAAATAGCGCCAAGCATCAAAAAAATAAACAATGCCATTGTAATATAAACACATGCCATGAGCTTTCCTAAGGGTAGTAATGTTGCTACGCCATATTTTCCAATCGTGTACGCCATACCGCCAAAAGCCCCAATGGGCGCTAGTTTCATAACAAGGTGTAGGCCTCTAAATACATATTTAGACATCCAGTACACCTTCGTCAAAATAGCTTCTTTGCTTTTTAATTTACTAACCACAATGCCAGAGATAATTGCAAAAAGTAAAACCTGAATGGTCAAATTGTCTTTAAAAAACTGAACCCAAGAAATAGAAACATTGCCGCCACTGTATTTTGAAATATCTCCTTTAGCAACAATACTGGTATTTACAGAAGCGCCTGGCTCTAATAAATAACCAACGCCAATACCAATCAATAGTGCTATCGTAGTTACAATTTCAAAATACAAAAGAGCCTTGCCGCCCACTTTTCCTACTTTTTTTAAATCCCCCATTCCACAAATACCTGTAACAATGGTTAGTAAAATAATAGGATTGATAAATAATTTAATAACGTCAATAAAATATTTACCTAAGGGTTGCATTGCTACGCCTGTTGTAGGAAAAAAATGGCCTACAAGTATCCCTGATGTGATAGCAAATAATACCCAAAAGGTTAAATTGGTTACAATTTTTTTAATCATGTTTACGCGGTTCTTACACAAAATGTGCCCTAAATATAGCATTTAATTAAATGGGTTAATAACCTATTGACACATGTTGCATTCCTTGTTTTGAACCTATTCAAGTATGTATTGTTATACTACTAAACAGCAACATGAAAGCTTTATACATTTTTTTAGGGCTAGGTGCCATTTATATTATTTTTCAATCTTTTATAACCAATAGTGCAGTAAAAACGGAAAAGCAAAAATATAGGACCGTATTAAAGGATGATGAGCTTGAAATAAGATACTATCCGTCAGCAACCATGGCCACCGTTTATTCGAGTGCCACAAACTACAAATCAGTGGCAAATAGCGGTTTTGGAAAACTAGCCCGTTTTATATTTGGCGGCAACAAAGAAAACGAGAGCATTGCCATGACGGCTCCAGTAAGAATGAATATGTCAGAAAAGGGCGCAGAAATGAGTTTTGTAATGCCCACAAAATACAATGAAAGTAATTTACCTAAACCAAATGACGCGAGCATTCGCATTCATGAGTCAGCTCCGCAATACGCCGCAATAATTTCATTTGGCGGCTATGCCAACGACGAAAAAATTACGTTGTATAAAAACAAAATATTACAAATTCTCTCGAAGCGCAATATTAAAGTTACAGGTGATTACACTTTTTTAGGATATAACGCGCCTTATCAAATGATTGCAAGGACCAATGAAATTGCTATTCCCATAGAATGGAATGAACAATAGATACGACTTAAAAACGTTATAGAATTCAACTAATTAGCGTTTCTATTGTTTAACAAATATCTATGCGTTATAAAATATATATAGTTTCCTTCCTCTTTTGCCTAGGGGCACATTTTACATCAGTGGCAGCACAACAAAGCTATGTCGTTAGCGGAAGTGTGCGCGACAAACAAACTGGCGAATCCTTAATTAAGGCCGTGGTTCGTATCCAGGAATTACCAAATGCTGGTATTATCTCCAATGAGTACGGGTTTTACTCCCTTTCCCTACCAAAGGGCAATTACTCGGTAGTGGTATCACAAGTAGGGTATGAGACGCTGGTTCAAAAAATAAAACTAGACAGCAGTCAAACCATCAACTTTTCTTTACAAACAAAAAATGTATTAAAAGAAGTGGTGGTGGAGTCGTCTCGCAAAAACGATAATTTGACCAAGGCACAAATGGGTACCGAAACCATTAACATGGCAGCCATTAGTAAAGTGCCCGTTATTTTTGGAGAAAAGGATCTTTTAAAAACCATTCAATTGTTACCAGGCGTAAAATCGGCTGGCGAAGGTAACAGCGGTTTTTTTGTGCGCGGTGGTGGTGCTGATCAAAATTTAATTTTACTAGACGAAGCGCCCGTATATAATGCCACGCACTTACTTGGATTTTTTAGCACTTTTAATAGTGACGCCATTAAAGATGCGACTATTATAAAAGGCAATAGCCCCAGTCAATACGGCGGCAGGCTTTCATCGGTACTTGATGTTAAAATGAAAGAAGGCAATAATCAAAATTATACAGTTAATGGTGGGATTGGACTTATTAGTAGTAAAGTGAGTGTTGAAGGACCGCTTCAAAAAAATAAATCTTCTTTTATACTTTCTGGTAGAAGAACCTATGCCGATGTGTTTTTAAAAGCGACCGAAAAATTTAAAGACAACATTTTATATTTCTATGATTTAAATGCAAAAGCAAATTATCAAATCAACGCAAAAAATAAAATTTACGTATCGGGTTATTTTGGAAGAGATGAGTTGGGCCTAGGGCAAGACTTTGGTATTGACTGGGGCAATAAAACCGGCACTATCAGATGGAATAAAATTATTAGCAATAAACTCTTTTTAAATACTTCTTTCATTTACAGCGACTACAATTATAATGTCAAATTAAAAAATGGAGAAACCAATTTTAATATCAATTCAGAAATTAAAGACGTTAACCTTAAACAAGATTATACTTTATATACCAACACCCAAAACACACTTCGCTTTGGGTTTAATACCATCTTACATAATATTAAACCAAGTACATTTAGTGGCACTGTAATTAATAGTGTGTCTAAAGAGGGCAGAAATGGATTAGAAAACGCAGTTTACCTCACCAACAATTATAAAGCCACCAATCAACTTACCATTGATTATGGAATGCGTTTATCGATGTATACTTTAATGGGTGGTGATGTGTATAATATTTATCAAAATGGAGTAGTGAGTTCGTCTATAAAACTTGCACCTTCTAGTTTTGGAAAAACATATGCAAATCTAGAGCCCCGCATTACCACCAACTTCCGTATCGATGATGAAAAAAGTATAAAAGCGGGCTATGCAAGAAATGTGCAACACTTACACTTATTAAGTAACTCGGTGGCGTCTAGCCCTTCCGATCAGTGGATTGGCAACTCTTATAATATTAAACCAGAAATTGCAGACCAAATAAGTATTGGATATGTTACAAAAGTATTCAAAAACAATTTTGAATTTACTACAGAGGCCTATTACAAAAACTTACAAAATCAAATAGACTATAAAGATGGTGCTGAAATTAATACGGTTTCGGATGTTGAAAGTGTTTTATTGTATGGTATTGGAAGAGCCTATGGTCTTGAATTATTGTTAAAGAAAAAAGAAGGTCGCTTAACAGGATGGATTGGCTACACACTTTCTAAAACAGAAAGAAAAATTGAAGGGATCAATGGGAACAATTGGTACAATGCCCGTCAGGATCGAACGCATGATATATCGGTTGTGGGTATTTATGATTTAAACGATCGCTGGTCTTTATCTGGTGTGTTTGTGTACAATACTGGCGACGCGGTAACGTATCCTACCGGAAAATATAATCTACAAGGTCAGACTCTTTATCAATACGCTGCAAGAAACGCCAATCGTATGCCGGCATACCACCGTCTAGATTTTAGTGCTACTTATGAAAAAAACAAAACCAAAAGAATGCACGGCTCTTGGAATTTTAGTTTGTACAATGTGTATGGTAGAGAAAATGCGTACCGCATTAGTTTTAAAGACGACCCTAATGATCCTACTAGAACACAAATTATTAGAACGGCGCTTTTTAAATGGGTGCCAAGTGTAACCTATCAATTCAAATTTTAGGCATGAAAAAAATATTATTTATTCTAGCGTTTTTTACTACAATACTTATTGGTTGCGACAAAGAAATTAGTTTAGTATTGGATGATAACAAACCAGTGCTCGTTATTGATGGTAGCATTACAGATCAGGCTGGGCCTTATTTTGTGCAGCTTTCGATGACTACACCGATTACTAATCCAACGCGTATAAATGGTGTAAATAATGCCCGCGTAATCATTACAGACCAGGCGGGTGTTAAAGACAGTTTACAACTTGTAAGTAACGGCCTTTATAAAACACAAAAAATAAAAGGCATTGAAGGCGGCACCTACAACTTAGAAGTGTTGGTAGATCAAAAAAAATATACCGCTTCTGCTACCATGCCATTAAAAGTTAATTTCGATAGCCTTCGCATTAATACTTTTCCTTTTAATGGAGAAATTAGATACAGTGTTATTCCAGTATATGCTGATCCTGTAACACTAGGTAACAGTTACCGATTTATTCAAAAAATCAACGACACCATCGACCCAACTTTTCATGTGTTCAATGATAATCTTAATAATGGAAAAGTAAATCAACGACCATTACGCGGTGGTGACGATAATTTAAAAATCAAACCTCGTGACAATGTTTTTGTAGAAATGCAATGCATTTCAAATACAAGCTATACCTATTATTATAGTTTAAACCTTCAATCTGGCGCAGGACCCGGTGGTGGCACAGCGCCATCTAATCCACCGTCCAATATAGAAGGTGGCGCACTCGGAATTTTTTCGGCACATTCTGTTCAGCGTAAAACGATTACGATTCGGTAAAGAAAATTGTGATTTTGGAAACAACCGGGCATTAAAAAGCCCCAGTAATTAAAACTGAGGCTTTGTGGTGTGGGCCGGGATCGAACCGGCGACACAAGGATTTTCAGTCCTTTGCTCTACCGACTGAGCTACCGCACCATTCCCATTCGGGGCAGCAAAAATAGGGGGATTTCACATATAATCCACAGTTCAATCCATATTTTTTAAAATTCGCAATTCTTTGGTGTTCTCGCAAAAGCAATCACGTCTCTGATATTACCCATGCCGGTAACAAATTGCACCATTCTTTCAAATCCTAATCCAAAACCAGCGTGTGGTACGGTACCAAAGCGGCGGGTATCTAAATACCAGCTCATTTCATGTGTAGGAATATGCATTTCTTCCATGCGCGCTACTAATTTATCGAGGCGCTCTTCTCTTTGTGAACCACCCACAATTTCTCCAATACCTGGAGCTAAAATATCCATAGCTGCAACGGTTTGTTTGCCTGGCTCACAACCATCATTTAAGCGCATGTAAAAAGCCTTAATAGCAGCTGGGTATCCAGTAACAATAACGGGCTTTTTAAAATGTTTTTCTACGAGATAACGCTCGTGTTCACTTTGCATATCAATGCCCCAACTCACGTCGTATTTAAATTTCTTTTTCTTGTACGCTGGTGAGTCTAATAAAATTGCAATCGCTTCTGTGTAAGTGATGCGCTCAAATTTACTATCCGTAACAAATTTTAATTTTTCAATTAAACCAAACTCTTGTCTTTCGTTTGTTGGTTTTTGTTTTTCTTCTTCTGCTAAACGTTGATCTAAAAACGCCAAATCATCGGCGCAATTTTCCATCGCATATTTAATCAGGTATTGAATAAATTCTTCGGCTAAATTTTGGTTGTCTTCAATATCACAAAAAGCCATTTCGGGTTCGATCATCCAAAATTCGGCAAGGTGTCTTGTGGTGTTTGAATTTTCTGCTCTAAAGGTTGGGCCAAAGGTATAAATCTCTGAAAAGGCCATGGCACCTAACTCTCCTTCGAGTTGACCACTTACAGTTAGGTTGGTACTTTTTCCAAAAAAGTCTTGTGAAAAATCGATATCGCCGCTTTCGGTTTTTGGTGCAGAACCGTCTACAGGTAATGTCGTTACTCTAAACATTTCACCAGCACCTTCTGCGTCACTTGCGGTAATAATAGGCGTGTGCAAATACACAAATCCTTTTTCATTAAAAAATTGATGTACTGCAAATGCGAGTGCATGTCTAATTCTGAAAACAGCACTAAACGTATTCGTTCTAAAACGCAAGTGTGCAATTTCTCTTAAAAACTCAAGACTGTGTTTTTTAGGCTGCAATGGATATTGTTCCGCGTCACTATCACCTAGTATTTCTACGCTAGTTGCTTTTATTTCTACAGACTGTCCTTTACCCAAAGATTCAATCAGTGTGCCTTCTACTTTTAAAGAAGCACCCGTTGTAATGCGCTTTAAAGTAGCGTCATCTAATAGGCCTAATTCGGCTACTACCTGAATATTATGATTGGTGCTACCATCATTTAAGGCAATAAACTGATTGTTGCGAAAGCTACGTACCCAACCCATGGCGGTTACGGTTTGACCGGTAAGGCTGCCTGTTAAGAGGGCCTTAATTTTTGTTCTTTTGTTAAACATAGTGGCTGCAAAGATAATTTGTTTGTAGAACAAGCAAACATTCTATCCTAAAGTTTGTTAAATTCAACACACGAAATCATCACACCATGGAAAGAAAAGATTTTATCGAACAAGTGGGTATGAGTGGCGCAGCGCTACTAGTGATGGGATGTTTTGGTTCTTGTACCAAATCTAGTGATACCGGCGGTGGCAGCACGCCAAACCCCAATCCTAACAAACCTGTAGATTTTACCATCAACATTTCAAACTCACCCTACAATGTGTTACAAAACGCGGGTGGTTTTTATGTAGATACCACCAATAATGTGATCATCGCTAAAACCTCGTCGGGTATGCTCATTGCGGTAAGTTCACTCTGCACACACCAAGCGGTAACATTAGAATACCAAAATAGCAACAACCGTTTTTATTGCCCGGGTCATGGATCCAATTTTAATACGGCAGGCACTGTTTTAAATGGACCAGCCACTACGGCGCTAAAAGCCTATAAAACGTCTCTATCAGGTTCATTACTAAGGATTTACGAATAAATTCTAATCGTTAATTAGTGTTTTTCCCGCCAATTATTTATGGGTGTTTGTAATTTTTGTGTTAACATTGCAATGGAAACAAAGCCAGATGAGCCTTCAGTTGCTCTAGTTCAGGTTATCTTCTTTCCATCAAATTTTAAATCACCCTTTCTTTAGTTATTCCTAAACTCAATTCTAGAGTATTTCATTTTCAAATTATTTATGTACGACATTTTACAATTAAACGATCTTTTGTTACCAGCGTTACAAGACATCGCACAAGGTTTAAAAATTACAGGTTTTAAAAAATTAGATAAGCAAGCGCTCATCTATAAAATATTAGATAGCCAAGCGGTAAGCGAAGCGTCTGCAAAAGATGATGGCAAAAAAAAGCCACTCGTAAAAGGTCGTAAGCCTGTTACTGTAAAAACAAGTAATGGTACCGAAGAAGCGGAAGTGATGAGTGAAGAAGCGCCAGCAGCGGCAGCGCCAATGCAAAAGGCCCGACCTATTAAAAAAGCAAATCCAAGACCTGAGCGTCCAGAAAAAACAGAAGCGCCTGCAGCAGTAGCGGCTGCAGCTCCAGAAAATACTGAAGCAGCACAAGCGCCCGAAAACGCAGAAGCAGCGCAGGCTCCAGAAAATACAACACCAAGTCAACACCCACCAAGACCACATAAAAAAGAACCGGTATTTAATATTGAGTTTGAAGGAATGATTGAGGGAGAGGGCGTTTTAGAAATGATGCCTGATGGTTATGGTTTTTTACGTTCTTCTGATTATAATTATTTATCATCACCAGATGATGTGTATGTTTCTCCTTCACAAATAAAATTATTTGGTTTAAAAACTGGTGACACTGTGCAAGGTGCTGTTCGCCCTCCTAAAGAAGGTGAAAAATATTTTGCACTCATTAAAGTTGATTTTATCAATGGTAAAAGACCCGACGAAGTGCGTGACCGTGTGCCATTTGATTATTTAACACCGTTATTTCCAAACGAAAAATTAAACCTGTTTACGTCTCCAACAAATTATAGTACGCGTATTATTGACCTCTTTACCCCAATAGGTAAAGGTCAGCGTGGACTGATTGTGGCGCAACCAAAAGTGGGTAAAACCATGCTTTTAAAAGAGGTGGCAAACGCAATCGCAGCAAACCATCCAGAAGTTTATTTGATGGTAGTTTTAATTGATGAAAGACCTGAAGAAGTTACCGATATGGAGCGTAGCGTAAGAGCAGAAGTGATTGCTTCTACTTTTGATGAGCCCGCAGAAAAACACGTGAAGGTTTCTGGTATCGCACTACAAAAAGCAAAACGCCTTGTAGAGTGCGGTCATGACGTTGTTATTTTATTAGATTCAATTACACGTTTAGCACGCGCACACAATACAGTAGCGCCAAGTAGTGGTAAAGTATTAAGTGGTGGTGTGGAAGCAAATGCGCTTTTAAAACCAAAACAATTTTTTGGTGCGGCGCGTAAAATTGAGCACGGTGGTTCATTAACTATTTTAGCAACGGCCTTAATTGAAACCGGTTCTAAAATGGACGAAGTAATCTTTGAAGAATTTAAAGGTACTGGTAATATGGAATTACAGCTTGATCGCAAACTAGCCAACAAGCGTATTTTCCCTGCTATCGATTTAGTGGGTTCTTCTACACGTAGAGATGATTTATTACTTGATAAAGAAGTACTAGGCCGCATGAATATTTTACGTTTGTTCATCAACGATATGAATACCGATGAAGCAATGAACGAATTATTAAAACGCATGCGTGGTACCAAAGACAACGAAGAGTTTTTAGCGAGCATGAACAGATAATTTTTTGTTATGGCAGAACCCATTATCAATAAAGTAGAAGAGAGCGGTTTAATTTCATTAGACCTGGAAAAATATTATCCTTCAAATCCAATTTTGGTTTTTGACGTGAAGGACCATTTGTTTATGGGCCTCATTTTAAAAGAAAAAGATTTTAGAGCAGCGCTCACTGCCACTGATTGGACGGCGTATCAAAACGCCGATGTTGCCATCACTTGCTCTGCAGATGCGATTATTCCTATGTGGGCGTATATGCTTATTGCGTCTGCATTAGAGCCGTTTGCGAGCACTGTGTTTTTTGGTACCGAAGAACAATTAAAAGAAAAACTCCTTTTACAAAATATTGAAGCCATTAACGCAGAAGATTATACCGATAAAAGAGTGGTAGTAAAAGGCTGTGGCGATATTCAAATTCCGGCAGCTGCGTATGTAGGCATTACCAACAAATTAAGACCTGTTACAAAGTCTATTATGTTTGGCGAACCTTGTAGTACGGTTCCTATTTACAAGAAAAAATAATTTATTTACTGCGCGTAGTAGCGTCTACAAAACGCTCGTCATAATCTGCGCGAATCGTATTAAAGAGACGGTCCCATACAAGTGTGTAGAGCCCGTAATTACCTGTAAAATATTGATGGTGCTGATTGTGGTTGGTAGATGTGTTAATCCATCTGCCAATTTTAGTTTTGTGAAATCCAGCCGGATATAATTCGTAGCCTAGGTGCCCATACACATTGTATACAATCGAGAATAAAAAGAAAATCGCTAGCTGTGTAATATGAATAGGCATGATAAAATAAAACAGTACCACAATGCCGTGCTCTAATACCGATTCTATCGGATGAAACGCATAGGCAGCCCAAGGAGAGGGGTTGGTAGAGCGGTGGTGAACAAGGTGCACATATTTGAAAAGTGTTTTGTGGTGCATAAGGCGGTGTACCCAATAAAAATAAAAATCATGTAGTACAAACATGATGGGAAAAGCTAAAAAATAATAACCCCATCCGTAATCACTAATGTTTTTATAACGCGTCGTATGCTCTGCTATCGGTGACGAATTTAATAGCATGATTAAAAAACTAAAAATAAGCATGGTACTTAATGAAAACCCTGCTTCACGCAAATAGTCTGGAACTTTTGGAAAACGCTTTTGAATTTTTTTGTAGAAAAATTGTTGCTTAAAAACAACATAGAAAATAATAAAGGCAAGTGCAGCAAACAAAAAATACCGTGAGCCAATTTTTAAAAAAGCTTCTGGCATAATATCCCAGCGAAACGATAAAAGTTGTGCCACCATAACTAACTTATATTAATGTGCTTCTAACCAGTTGTTGCCTTTTCCTACTTCTGCTTCTACTGGAACACCGTTTGGCAAAGGTAAAGCGGTGGTCATACATTCAATAATCAATTTTTCTAATGCATCCGCTTCTTCTGGGACCGCATCAAACACAAGTTCATCGTGTACTTGTAAAATCATTTTTGACTGCCAGTTGCCAGCGCCCATTTGAGCATGTACTTTAATCATGGCTAACTTAATCATATCGGCGGCCGTACCCTGTATAGGTGAATTGATGGCGTTTCTTTCCGCAAAACCTCGAACGGTAAAGTTGCTGCTATTGATATCTTTTAACCAACGCTTACGGCCCATCAGGGTTTCTACATAGCCTTTTTCTTTGGCTAGAGCCACTTGCTCGTCCATATAGCCCTGGATGTTAGGAAACTCCTTTTTGTAGTTGTCAATGATTTCTTTGGCCTCCGTTCTGGAGATACCCAAATTATCGGCAAGCCCAAAAGCGCCCTGTCCATATATAATACCAAAGTTGACACTCTTGGCCTTGTAGCGCATTTCTTTGGTTACATCTGTTACTTCTACGCCATATACTTTGGCAGCAGTGGCGGTGTGGATGTCTATACCCGCTTTAAAAGCAGCACACATATTAGGGTCACCACTAATGGCTGCCACAATGCGGAGTTCTATTTGAGAATAGTCAGCACTCATCAAAATACGACCCGGTTCACGTGGAATAAAAGCTTTTCTGATTTCTCT
>JAGNTI010000170.1 GCA_017987615.1 Sediminibacterium sp.
TTTGCAAATCACTAACCACTTCGGCGGTATTATTACCTCCCACACCCACAATGATAGGCAACCTTCCAGCTGTATGGCTAAAAGTAAATTCTATGACAGCAATTTTTTCTTCTTTACTTAAAGTAGGTGTTTCACCAGTGGTACCAAGCGTAATTAAATACTCTACACCACCCTTAATTACGTGATCTATTACTTTGCCTAATGCGGTAAAATCTATACTACCATCTTTTGCAAATGGTGTTACAAGTGCTACGCCTGTTCCTCTTAATTGTTGCTGTACTGTCATCATTTAAAATTATGCGGTTGTCTCTTCCCAGAATCCCATTTTGCAATATTTATCTATACGCTGGTTAATACGGTCTTGAGGGGCAATATGTTTTATTACATCTAGTTCTTTAACAATAGCGGCCTTTAAAAGTTCGGCAGCTTCAGAATAATCCCAGTGTGCACCACCTAAAGGCTCATGCACAATTTCATCAACGAGCCCAAAACCTTTCATGTCTTTGGCCGTTAATTTTAATTGCTCTGCGGCTAGTTCTTTTTTATCCCATGAACGCCATAAAATAGAACTACAACTTTCTGGAGAAATTACAGTGTACCAGGTATTTTCCATCATAAGTACACGATCTCCAACACCAATGCCTAAAGCACCTCCACTCGCACCTTCACCAATTATCACAACAATCACCGGCACTTTTAAACGGATCATTTCATAAATATTTCTGGCAATGGCTTCTCCTTGTCCACGCTCCTCTGCTTCAAGTCCTGGAAACGCACCCGGCGTATCTACTAGTGCAATAACAGGCTTATTAAATTTTTCTGCTAAACGCATAAGACGAAGCGCTTTTCTGTAGCCTTCCGGATTGGCCATACCAAAATTTCGGAGCTGTCTCATTTTTGTATTGATCCCTTTTTGCTGACCAATCACCATTACGGTTTCACCATTGAGTTGCGCAAAACCACCCACCATTGCTTTGTCATCTTTTACATTACGGTCGCCATGTAATTCAACAAAGTTGGTAAACATGTTGTCAATGTATTTTAAAGTATACGGCCTGTCTGGATGTCTACTTAATTGTACACGCTGCCATGGTGTTAACGAAACAGTGAGCTCTTTTCTTTTATCAAGAATAGAAGCTTCAAGCTGCGCTAGCGTTTTACTATAATCAATTTTGGGGTTCTTTTCTTGTAACTTTTTAGTGTCTTCGATTTGCTCAAATAATTCCTTAATGGGCGTCTCAAATTCTAAAAATTGTCTATTCGGGTACTGTGGCATAATAGCTGCGAATTTCGGTAAAATTAGGGGTTCAAATATTTTTCAGAAAAGATTTGTTTATGAAATGTGTTTACCCTTATCTTTGCCGTCCTGAAAACGACCTGAAAAGGTAGTTTTTGGAGGTTTGGATCGGTAGTTCAGTTGGTTAGAATGCCGCCCTGTCACGGCGGAGGTCGCGGGTTCGAGTCCCGTCCGGTCCGCAAAAGCCCTTAACTTTCAATGAGTTAGGGGCTTTTTTGTTTATTGTCCCTTTCGGGCGTTATTTATTTATAATTTCTTTAATTAGATGTAAATTTTTATACGTCAGCACCGCACCAGACATAGAATTTATACTCTCCGCAATCATTTCTCGCTTCTCCGAATCATCCCATACCTGCTGCAAAGGACGCATATCAACTTTTACAAAAAACAAACAAATACTGCCATCAACCCCTACTGTTGTTTGGGTTTCGGTTCTAAAATAAAGATCGTTTATTGATTGTGGTACCGGTTTAGTATAACTAGGCAATTGACTTAACGAAGGTAAAGATGTTAATGTCCAAACATACCTTCTAAACATGGCATCTTTTTTAGAAATAAGGGCTGACACTTTTTCACTAGACCTTCGCAATGTTTCGCCATCTCCTACCGGTAGGTGCATATCAAAAAAAGAAAGCCCTAATTTTTGTGTCGGATAAAATCCGCTCGGGAAACAAAATCCAATAGATTGTAAATAGCCGTCTTTTAAAATTGCTACGTCTTCTTCTAACTGTGCGCAAATTTGTGGTAGTGTAGTATTTATATCAAACCCACAAAAAGCATTCAAGTGATGTAAATAATCTGTACTAATACTTCCACAAATTTGATGCTCATTTAATGTAAGCTCTTTCTTTTTTTCTGATAGATATTCAGGATCCGGATGCACATTAAATGCCGCCCCTTCATATTTTACAATATCTGGCCCAACGGTGTATGGAACTTTTACAGGAAATATCATTTGAAAATTAAAATATCTTTTACAACTGCAGCACCCTGCTTTTCTTTTTTGATAAAGCCTCTATACATACCCTCTGTACAAAACGGAAGTGCAATGTTTCCATTTTTATCTACTGCTATAAGTCCGCCATCACCACCTAGCGCAGGAAGCTCTTTCATAACAAGCGTTTCAGAAGCTAATGCTAAACTTTGTCCACCAAATTCCATTCGGTCACTAATGCTTTTTGCCATTACAAGTCGTAAAAAATATTCGCCCCAACCTGTGCAACTAATAGCAACGGTGTTGTTGTTGGCATAGGTTCCACTGCCAATAATGGGCGCATCACCAATTCTACCCCACTTTTTATTGGTCATTCCACCGGTGCTTGTAGCAGCAGCTAAATTACCATGCATATCTAGTGCAACAGCACCAACGGTTCCGTATTTGTCTTTACGGCGCTCTGCGTCAAGCTCAGTAGCGTAAGCAAATTGACTTGCTTTTTTTATTTTATCTAAAGAGTCTCTTTGTTTTGCACGCTGCAAACCTTTCCATCTTTCTGGTGTATAAAAATATGAAGGGTCTACCATTTCAATTCCTTGCGCGACAGCAAATGCTTCTGCTCCTTTTCCACTTAATAAAACGTGTTCCGATTTTTCCATTACTGCCCTTGCAGCTGTAATTGGATTTTTGATGGTTCTTACGCCAGCAATAGAACCTGCTGCTAATGTTTTCCCATCCATAATAGCAGCGTCTAATTCATTAACGCCTTCGTTAGTAAATACAGCGCCTTTTCCTGCATTAAAAAGTGGATTGTTTTCTAATACTTTAACGGTGGCTTCAACGGCGTCTAATGCGGTTCCTCCTTTTTCTAAAATTGAATTACCCACTAGCAGTGCACTATCTAGTCCGCTTTTATATTTTGCTTCAAGTGCAGGCGTAAACTGGCTTTTATTGAGTGTGCCAGCACCGCCATGAATAACCAAAACATATTTACCGGTATTTGATGTAGTACTTGTTTGTTGCGCAAACAATGTGCCAGAGCAAACAGTCATTAGAATACATAAAAGTGTACGCATAGCTAGTATTTGAAGCAATTTAATATAATCTGAGGATTTTATTACCTTTAAATCAATGAAGAAGCCAGCTTCTATATTTTATGTTTGGGTAGGCTTATGCTGGCTAA
>JAGNTI010000171.1 GCA_017987615.1 Sediminibacterium sp.
TAGAACTTATCAACGATCAGTAAATCAATGCGGCAGATAGTTTACTCAATTTATTACTTGCCGCACCTAATAATCAGGATCAAGCAGTATTAGCCTATTTCTGGAAATCTGAAATGCAGTTTAGAAAAGGTATTTACGACCAGGGCATTGTTTATTTACAAAAGTATTTGTCTGCACCTATTGTAAATGCAGAAGTGAACTTGAGCAATGCTTATTACAATTTAGGTTTTGCGCAAATGCAATTACAGCAGTATGCGGAGGCGATTAGTAGTTTTGAAAAAGCATCGAGCGCCGTAAAAACTGGAGCGCCTATTTTTCAGGACCTAGTGATAAAAAAAGCGGATTGCTACTTTATGTTAAAAGATTTTGCAAAAGCGCTGGCGCTTTATGATCAAGTAATTGACCGTCAATATGACGCCGAAGATTATGCCTATTTCCAAAAGTCGATCATATTTGGTGCATCAAATAAAACATCAGAAAAACTCGCACTACTTCAGAAATTTGTAAAGCAGTATCCTAGTTCGGCACTCATTGGTGATGTGTATATGGAAATGGCCAATACCCATTTAGCGGCCGAGTCTTTTACTTTGGCTGTAGCGCCGCTTAAGCAAATAACCTCCAGTGCTGCGCTTGCCGCATGGCATCCGGCTGCGTATTTAAAACTCGGCGTCGCTTATTTTAACACCGAAAAAAATGACGAAGCGCTTGCTAGTTTTACCAGCCTACTCGCCAAGTTCCCTAATACGGAAGAGGCTGAATCTTCTATCGAGTATATCCGAAACATTTTTGTAGAAAACCAAAAGCCACAAGATTTTATCGCCTTTATGGAAGCGAATGGTAAAGCGTTGTCTGAAACAGAATCAGATTCATTAACCTACACGGCCGCAATTTTGCGCTACGAGCAAAAAGATTTTGCGGGAACCAAAAATGGAATGAGTGCTTACATCGATAAATTTCCAAATGGGGCACATATACTAGAAGCGCATTTTATAATGGCTTCTATTTATGAATCAGAAAAAAATACAGGTAGCGCTATCAAATACCATACTTATTTAGCTTCAAAAGCGCCTAATAAATATGCTACAGACGCTGTCTTACACCTCGCAAGGGCTTTTTATTTTGAACTCCGTGATTATGCAAAAGCAACCACCTACTATAAGGAGTTAGATGCGATGGCCACGGATGAAGCCATTAAAAAAGAAGCGGTACGCGGCTTGATAAGAAGTGCGATCAAACAATCTAATTGGACAGATGCACTTCCTGCGGCTACTCAAATTTTAGAGATGACTGGTGCAGCATCTGATGATAAAATGATGGCCAATTTTGTGATGGCAAAATCAAAGCAGTTAGCTGCCTCTTTAGACACTGCTGTTATCTACTATACAGCCGTAATTACTTCAGGTAAATCTGAATTTAGTGCCGAAGCCAAGTATCAGCATGCCAAAATATTATTTGAGCAAAACAAGTTAGAGGCTTCAGAAAAAATGGCTTTTGAACAAATTAAAGACTTTGGTTCATATGAATATTGGGTTACTAAATCTTATTTATTGTTAGGGGATATTTACCACAAGCAGCTTGATTATTTTAATGCCGAAGCAACGTTCCAAAGTATTATAGCCAATGCTACTTTTGAAGATTTGAAAAAAGAAGCACAAGAAAAATTAACGAAAGTAACCGCTGATAAAGCAAAAAAATAAAAATCGATTCAGATGAATAAAATTGGGTTTCTTATATCTATGACCGCTTTTTGGATACCGGAGTTATGCGCACAATCTGTATCAACGAAAGCAGCAGATACGGCTAAAGTGGTAACCATCACTTCTGCTTTTAAGCCAAGTTTAAGACCGCAATCTAAAATTAATTTTTTAGCCGCTACTCCTTTTATAGATAACAGTAAGGTAATTATGCAATATGCAATTCCTTCACAAAATATCAGCTTTGGTTACCAGGCAGTAGCCGTTACGCCGCTTGCCTATGTACCAGATTCAGTGATGTTACCTAAGCGCAATCATTTTATTAAAGTGGGGCTTGGAAATTTAAATACGATTGTTGCAGAAGCAGGTTTTAATATTGGAGATGGGGTAAAAAACAATACCTACATAGGTGGTGGCCTTAAAAAAATGAAAGGACCTTTATTTGCGCAAGAATTTACTGATGTAAATTTTTCTATTAATAGCGCGCATCAAATAGGGGAGGCACATGATTTGAGTGTCAAATTTACAACAGGGTCTACAACCCGCTATGCATATGGGTTTAAACCTGCTAGCATTCCTTACACCAAAGACAATATTTTAAACAAATACAATAGCGCTGGCATTGCGGTGCACCTTGCAAACAAAACAGATGCATTTTTTGGGATTCATTATACACCAACCATTTCATTTGATTATTTGCAGTCGGGAGTAGATGAAAGAGAATTTGAAACCAGCATAGCAGCGCCTGTATCAAAAAATTTAGGAACCGATTTTAAAATTTCAGTGCAACCCACTGCTAGCTTTTCAAATACCATTTTGCCAACCATTCCAAGTAATCTAACCATTGTCAACAATTTGTTTTCGATGCCAAGTACATTTAGTTGGATTACGCCTAAATTTCAAGTGCATTTAGGCGCTGCGCCTACTGTCAATAATGGCACGTATGCTGTTTTACCTCAAGTGAGTGGGGTAGCTATACTTCCAGATAATGGGTTACGCATAGAAATAGGCTGGTCGGGTCATTTCGAAAAAAATAATTTACGTTCTTTATCTACTATCAATCCATGGGTTCGTGTTCCTAATAATTTTTCAAATACTAAAATCACAGAACAGTTTTTAGGGGTTAAACTTCCAGTGGGAGATCATTTTACCTATGGAGCTAAGTTGTCTTTACTAGAATTTGAAAATCAAGCACTTTTTGCAAACGCATTTACCGATGGCAGATTGTTTATGGTACTATTTGAACCTAAGCTCCGCGCGGTTCAGTTACAGGCAAATGTTAGTTATACTTTACAAGACAAATTGAATATACTAGGAGGTATAACCTATAAAAAGTTTTCTGGCTTAACGGTTCAAAAAGAAGCTTTTGGATTACTGCCGCTTGAACTAAATGGGTCATTGCACTGGAAATTCTCTAATAAACTTTCATTTACATCCACCTTGTATGCATGGGATGGTGCACAAGCAATGGATGCGCAAATGGTAACTAAAAAACTACCTGCAGCTGCCGATTTTTCGGTGGGAGCCACTTATACAGTTGTAAAATCAGCTAAATTTTGGTTACAGCTCAATAACATCCTCGATAACAGGTACCAGCGTTGGAACCAATATGAAGTTTTTGGCCGAAATGTTGTGGCGGGATTTGTATATTCGTTCTCTGGAAAATAGTAGGCGCATGTTAGATCATATATACCCTTTTTTACTGGTTCATAAAAAGCT
>JAGNTI010000172.1 GCA_017987615.1 Sediminibacterium sp.
CTTGGACCGATAAAGAAACTGGTGAAACCATGGATACTTTTTCTATTGTTACCACAAAGGCAAATGGCCTCATGGAACAAATTCATAACAAGAAAAAAAGAATGCCTACCATTTTAAATGAAGCGCAAGCGAATGAGTGGTTACAACCAAATTTATCTGAAGCCAAAATAATGGAACTCGCTTCTAGCATATATGATGCGTCTTACATGAGCGCTTACACCATCGACAAAAGCTTTAGAACATCTAGTGATCCATTAGAGCAATTTGAATATCCAGAGCTGACTGTATTGATCTAAATTATACTTATATTAGACAATACATTTACGCTTAATATGGAAAGAAGAAAATTTATTCAAAATTCAGGATTATTGGCTGCTGGCCTTTACCACTCGCCACTTAAAGCAATTGCCGGACCGTTTGCACAGCCACCCCTACTACATAATATTCCTTTGGATAAAAAATTAGATCCGCAGTGGGTAAAATCATTGTACCAACGAGGTTTTGTTACAACATATAAAAAAACAAAAAACGAGTTACAATATATTGGTATGCCTATTGGGGGCATATTTACAGGCACCGTTTATTTAGGCGGCGATGGACGGCTTTGGCTCTGGGATATTTTTAATGAAAATCAAAATGGCATTGATCCCAAAACAATTGAATGGGGCATGGACTTACACGTAGGTAAAAAAGTGAGGCCGCAAGATGGATCTGCGTATGTTCAACCCGCAAAAGACATTAGACCTATCGAGCAAGGATTTGCATTTAAAATTATTTCAGGCAAAAAAACAACCATCAAAAAATTAGAAGCATCTGATTGGGATGAAATATTGTTTGAAGCCACTTACCCCATGGCAAAAGTGCATTATATAGACCATCGTTTAGGGTTAGATATAACGGCATCCATTTATTCGCCGTTTATTCCATTAGATGAAAAAAATTCTGGAATTCCTTGCACCATTTATTCTTTTTCAGTAAAAAATAAAACGGCAAAAGATGTATCGGTTTCGATATTGGGCTGGTTGGAAAATAAAATAATGCATAAGTCCAAAAAGGAAACTGATACCAGACAAAATGCTTTTGAGTCTTTTTCAAATTGTCATATTGCCAATAGTAGCATCCAATTAAATGGATCCTATAATCAACAGATGTTACCAGACTATGGTACTATGGCCATTGGCGCTCTACACGCAAAGTGTAACGCTAATACATCCTTTACCTTACCAGTTGTTGCCGAATCGTTTTCTCAACAAAACATTTCAACTACAACAAAAACAGTATCTGAAGGCCCTTTACTAAATTCAGTTAGCACCAAGTATACCATTAGAGGTGGCCAAACCATAAAAGCCGACTTTATTATTGGATGGCATTTTGCAAATTTGAAATTAAACCCTGTGATTGAAGGAAAGGGTCGCTTCTACAATCAGCAATTTAAAAATGCAGTTGAAGTTGTACAATACGTAGCTAATAATTTTGCAGAGCTTTCAACAAACACTGCACTTTGGCGTCAAACATGGTACGATTCAACATTACCATGGTGGTTTTTAGAACGTACTTTTCTAAATATTTCAACGCTTGCTACTACCACCGCACACCGCTTTGATTCAGGCAGGTTTTATGCCTGGGAAGGCGTTGGCTGCTGCGAAGGCACTTGCATGCACGTGTGGCAATATGCACAAGCAATGGGCCGTATATTTCCTGGCATGGAAAGAGACACAAGAGAACGTGTAGACTTGGGTCTATCGTTAACAGCAAACGGCATGATATATTATAGAGGTGAAGTTGTAAAATCAGCTGCTATTGATGGGCAGGCTGGAACCATTTTAAGGATTTACAGAGAACATAAAATGTCGAGTGACAAAAGTTTCCTGAAAAAAAATTGGGAGAAAATAAAGCTGGCAACAACCTGGGTAATCAATCAGGATAAAAACAAAGATGGCATGGAAGATACGCCTATCGAAAATACATTAGACGCTGTTTGGGATGGTGAAATTGCATGGCTCGTTGGATTATGTATAGCCGCTGCAAAAGCCGGCGAACAAATGGCCATCGAAATGGGTGACACCCCTTTTGCCAATATTTGTGCAACTTATGTAGCAAGCGGCACAAAAAACATGGAAGAGAAATTATTTAATGGCGAATATTTTATTCATAAGCCAGATGAAATTAAAGGCAGAGAAAAATTAGGCTCTTATAATACTTGCCATATTGATCAGGTATATGGTCAAAGTTGGGCGCATCAAGTAGGCCTCGGAAGAATACTCAATAAAGAAAAAACAATGTCGGCACTAAGGGCTTTATGGAAATATAATTTTACACCCGATGTTGGACCCTACATTAAAGAACGAAGAGGCTGGCGACCTTATGCACTTGCCGGCGAAGGTGGCATGGTAATGAATACCAACCCAAGTAATGAAGCAAAACCTTATGGCGAAAACACCACTTGGCAATTGGGTTATTTTCATGAATGTATGAGTGGTTTTGAACACCAGGTAGCTTCGCATATGATGGCCGAAGGCATGACCGACGAGGCGCTTGTATTAACCCGAATGATTCATGACAGATACCATGCCGCAAAGCGCAATCCATTTAATGAAATTGAATGTAGCGACCACTATGCGAGAGCCATGGCTAGCTATGGCACATTTATTTCTGCCTGTGGCTTTGATTATGATGGCCCCAATGGATATATCAAATTTGCGCCCAAATTGAATCCGCATAAATGTAAAGTACCTTATACAGCAGCCAGTGGCTGGGGCTCTTACGAACAAAATCAAAATGAACAAAATTTTACTGCGAAACTGAATGTTACCTATGGCTCTTTGCGTTTAAATAAAATAGCAGTTGAACCATCTTTAAAGGTTACCAAAGCAAAAATTTTTGTAGGCGATACAATCATCAACGGTAAACTCACTAAAAAAGATCAAGCCTATCAATTTGAATTTGAAAATACAGTTGAATTGAAAAAAGGGCAAGTATTACAAATTAACTTGAGTTAGTATGCAAGTACAAAAAAATACAGTAGTTGGCATACATTATACCATTGTAACCAATGAACAAGAAGAAGTGTTTTCTAATTTAGATTTTGAACCGGAACAATATGTTCATGGCGCCATATCTATTTTTCCAATGGTGGCAAAAGCACTAGAAGGACATATGGTAAATGATACCGTAGAAGTTACACTCCCACCGCAGTATGCATATGGTGCTATCAATGAAAAAATGATTCAAACTCTTCCGATTAATTTATTTGAGAATACTTCTGATCTTGAAATAGGAACTTATATTCAAATTCCGGGTGGAAATGATGCAAAACTTCTTCAAAAAAATCAAGACAGTATTCTAGTGGACGCCAATCATCCACTTGCCGGCGTTCACTTACATTACAATATAAAAATTGTTTCGATAA